>CP073750.1:3900000-4118273 GCA_024398135.1 bacterium SCSIO 12643 | reverse complement strand
TACTGCACTCCTGTATTAATGTAATTTTAATTAATAAAAAATAAGGAATTGAACTTTTAGTTTTTTATCTCACCCCCACAGTATAGATATTGACTCCCGTAATTCAAATTCGCTAACAAAAATTGAGATAAAAAAGTTTAAAAAAAAATCGATTCACTATTGTATTTTAAGAAATATTTAACCTGTATGATTTGATCAGATGACGATATTTCTTGAGTTCTTTATAGACCAACTACTTAACGGTTGTTAATAACTTTATGAACATATTTTAAACAATTTTATCCACACAAATAAAAGACGGATAAATTAGTCTTTCACTTAAATAAAATTTTGAACTTTTGTTTTTCAAGATTGGTTTTCGAAAGTAAGGAAATTTTAAAGAAAATTGTTAATATGTTTATTAAAGAAATAAAGATTCGTGTGAGATATGCAGAGACTGATAGGATGGGGTACGCATACTACGGGAATTACGCAACTTATTTTGAAGTTGCCAGAGTGGAGACAATGAGGGAGTTAGGGATCAGTTACCGTCAGTTGGAAGATGATGGAATTATTTTGCCGGTGGCGGAATTAAAGATCAAATACAAGAAACCGGCTTATTATGACGATGAAATATTGATTCGCGTTAAAATCACTGAAATGCCTCAAATACGTTTTGGGTTTAATTATGAAACGTATAATGAAAAAGGAGAGCTATTAAATACAGCATATACTGAATTGGTGTTTGTTAACAAATTAACAGGTCGTCCAACGAAAATTCCGGAGCATCTGCAAAAACTGATACAACCACATTTTTGAGCACAAAAAAGGAGGATTTAATCCTCCTTTTTTGTGTTTGTGAATATCGTGATTATTGTTGTGAATAAAGTGTGCTAAAGTTTTAAAATCTTAAATGTTTTTGATTCCGTTTCTGATACCACCTTATATATATAGGTGCCCGATTTAAATTGTTCAGGAGAGATGCTAATTTGATTCATTTGTGAAGGAGCAGAGTAGATCAATCTTCCTTGAATATCGTAAACAAAAAGATCAAATTCAGTGGCAGCATAAATATTTAGCGAACCAGAATTTGATGCAAATTGTTCTGAGTTGGTGTACACGATTTTTGAATCATCTTTAATTGGAGAAATACCTACCATAAAATCAGGACGACTTACACTACATGAATTCACCATACCTTTATCCTTAAAAGTCCAACAGATTTCACCATAATATGCTCCATTATTCATAGAAGCATCTGTTTGAATAAATATTTGAGCAGCCTGAGCCATAGTCATATTGCTTGAAAAACTATATGCTGCTTGTAAAGCAAGAGCTGTGGCTGCATCTCTACCAATATTACGTTCAATTCGCATCAATGCTGAACTCCACATAGGTGCATCCGCATACAGGTTAAATTGTAAGTCTGTCGGGTATTGCGCTGATGACGTAGTCATACGGCCATCCCAGTATTCATTATGACCATCCCAATTATATACATATAAGTCTTGATAAGAATCATAAGTACTAGAATAAGACGCTGCCAAATAATCTCCGAATGCTTCATCCATAGCTGAGCGTTCGGTACCAAAATTGGTATTTGGAGTAGCGCTGTGCATGATGGCATGCGTATACTCATGAATAATCACATCAGCATCTTCAGCATCATCAACACCACCCGTTCCGAATATAATTGAAGGAGGATTGGTACTGGCGTTGAATACAGAGTTGTCAGCACCATTAAAACCATGACAATCTATCGCAATTTGATAATTCACTAAATTGGTAAAGCCTAAAGACTGAATGTACTTCTGCTGTTTAGTTAAATGATAAATCACATTTACATCTTCAAAGCCTGATTCTGATCTGTTATAATAGAAGAATGGCGTACTTGATGTTACGGGATTGAGTAGTGGAGGAGAAAGCGTTACCAGTTTCACAAAATCATTCTCCAGATAAAAGGTTCCGTTGTCATAAGTAATATCAATATCTACAGTGTCTCTTGCGGCATCCAATTTAGAATTTGTCGCATCATTGTTATCCACATAGTCTCCTGCATAAATAGTGTTGGCTTTTGTAATGGGGTCAGGTCTGAATACCAGAGCTTTTGCAGTAGTATCTTGTGGAGCAAAGTGTGCGGTAAGTTCCAGTAGATATATTGAGGCGTATTGATCAAATAATTCCTCGTAAATCAATCCCTGAGCATTGCTATATTGTACACGATTACATTTAACGTATTGTCCATCTACGATAGCCCAAACCGGAGTTTTTGAAATTACCTTTTTGTCTGAAGAAATTAGATCTGAACTTTCTATAAGATCTGTGGTAACAGAACTATGGGTTACTTGAATATTTTGCAATGCATTAAATATAGAAACAATTTTTCCGGATCTGTCGACATTCAGTTTAAGTAGTGCCTGGTATACTTCAATCCCATCATAAGTTTGAATAAATGTGTAATGCTTTCCGTTTGGACTTTCGATTTCACTGAGCAGTTTTAAATCGTTTTTTTCATTTTCAGAAAATTGAGCCAATAAATAGTTATGCGCTTCTTGCGCATTTAAGACATTGGTTATGTCTTTTTGAATGTGAAGTTTACTTTTAATTGGGTATTCCTGATATGAGTTGGTAACATCGTTTTTCTGTCCAAAAGCCAGGAGGGAAGGGAGTAATAAAAATGTTAAGGCTATTTTTTTCATAATTTGATTTCTTCAATATTCAGACGATGCAATTTAGTGAGAATTTGATGAACTTGCTCAAAATATTTTAAACGAATTGTAATTTCCAGTTGACAAGTTTCACGAAAGTCCTGTTTTAATATACGTATTCCAGGTTGTTTGGTTTGCCGCATGACTTCACTCATGAGTTCATAAGGGAAAGTAAGTCTTAGGCCTTTTTGAAGATATAATTCTTGAATTTCTCCTGCTTCAATTGCCTCTCTGGCCGCAGTTTTATAAGCATTAATAAGCCCTCCAACACCCAGTTTTGTACCTCCGAAATATCGTACTACTGCAATCAAAGTATTGTGTAAACCAAAGGATTGAATTTGTCCCAGGATCGGAGGCCCTGCAGAATTATGAGGTTCACCATCATCACTCCATTTATGTTCCACCTTAGTGGTGCCTAATGTCCAGGCGTAGCAGACATGTCTGGATGCATAATGTTGTTTTCTGAGTTCCTGTAATCTTTGATCAATTTCTTGTTTGGTTTTTACCGGAAAGACATATCCATAATGTTTAGACCCCTTGTCTTTAAAGAGACTTTCGGAAACATCAGATGGCTCGTGGTATATATCATTAATTGTTTGACTCAATTTTTATTCGTTTTTGGTACAAATGATTTAAAAGTATGTGAACAAGAATCCCTATGAATGTAGAACTCAATAAGACTGTAATCACGACCCAGTTTTCTCGTTCAGTAACCAGGTTGGTTTCCAGGAAAATATAAAGACCACTGGCATATGTGGCACATAGTGGTATCAGTACATGTATAGATTGAATCACATAGGGATGTACCGGTTGTTTTGCTAGGTAGATGATAATCCATACACTGAATACAAAAAGCGTGACCCACAAAACCATAGTCATGATATCTAGTTTCTTCTGTTTGATATTTTCTAGTTGACTCTCTTTCTCCTGCATGATATTATTCAAGTTCATTTCATGTTGGATGAGTGCTAATTGACTTTCTTGCGTTTGAGAGATTTCTATCAAACTGTCGCTTAAATGAATATAGTCCTTATAGTATTGAAGTGCTTTTTCGTAATTCTTCGCATCATTTTCGATAAGATGTAATTCATCCAGTGAGATCATTTTCTCTTCCCAATAACTCATTTCCTCAGCATATTCCAATGCACTTAAAGCAAATGTTCGGGCTTTGGTAAGATTAAGGTTTTTGCGCTCCAGTTCAGACATGTTATTAAGCGAAACAATATGCTGACGTTTATTGGTGAGCTGTGCACTCATTTCCAAAGCCATATTAAAATAGTATCGCGCTTCATCCAGCTTATTTTGCGACATATAAGCAGCTCCCAGATTAGAGTAGGTACGTGTTTTCGCCAGATCATTATTCACTTCACTTTGATACAATTCCAAAGCTTTAAGCGTATAATTTACGGATTTCTGGAAGTTCCCTAAACGTTCGTGTGCAGCTCCTAAATTGGAATAAATAATAGCCGTTTCCTCGTATTCTTTACGTTGTAAAGCCAATACCAGTGCTTGCTCATTGGTATGAATACATTCTTCATATTTCCCCTGATCGTAGTAAATTGTAGAAATATTGATTAAGCTAGAACTTAACGAACTTGAATCTGGATTCTGTTTTCGAATTTCAAGTGATTGGTTGTAATAATCTAATGCCTTAGAATTATCATATAAGGCGGCATAAGCAGTTCCTAAATTGCTATATACCTTGGCTAAACGAACATCATTGTGTTGTTCTTTAAACATCTTCTCTGCAATATTTAGCTGATCTATTGCTTGGGCTATTTGGCTGTTTAAATAGTAATACACCCCAAGATAACTATGCGCAATGGCTAAACCTTCTTCATCATGATTGGCTTTAAAAACACCTAATGAAGATTTGATGGTTGAATGGAACTTATCTAAATCTTCATATTTGAGCATCCAGCCTAATTCTAATTGAAGTTTAGCAATTTCAACTTGGTCGGTGGTGTTTTGAATTTGGAATTTAATCTGTTCAATTTTGTCGTGTGAATGCGCAAACGTCACGACATTTGAGGAGAATAGGAAACAGAAAAATAAGAGTGATAGGAGTTTATTCATAGATCAGGATTTCGTTGTTGTATAGTACTTTGCAATTGTTATAGGTTCGAGGGATTCGTGGTGCAGCAACTCCATGCGATAGCGAATGCTGAGATTTAATGATGTATGCAGAATCAAATAATTCATGATTAATAAATTGTTGCAGGGTATAGGTACCTCCCTCAACAAGAAGTGAGTGAATTTGAATTTCCCATAGATGTTTAAGAATAAAATCTAATGTATCCAAGGTATCCGGAATCTGAATAAAGGATACATGATTTTTTTGCCCGGATTTTTTACGATTAAAAATGAGTGTATCAACTTGATCATGAAACAAGTTTAAAGATTCGGGGAGTTCTAAATTTGAATCAATAATAATCCTGGTAGGATGAGAACCATCCCATTTTCTAGTAGTAAGTGAAGGATTATCCAATAATGCCGTGTGTTTTCCTATTAGGATGGCATCGGACTCACTTCTTAGTTGATGCACCCATCTTGAAGTCGAAGAATTTGAGATTTTTTGTGCTGGAGTAGAACGATCATTTCTAATATGATCAATAAATCCATCCGCAGATTCAGCCCATTTTAATGTAATGAAAGGTCTTTTCTTCTGATGAAATGTATTGAATGTTTGATTTAATCTATTCGATTCGTCTTCTAAGATTCCGGTGATAACTTCAATACCTGCTTTTTTAAGTTTAGCAATTCCATTACCACAAACTTTTGCGTTGGAATCAATAGCGGCAATGACTACTTTAGGAATTTGATGCTTGATAATGAGGTCGGCACAAGGTGGAGTTTTGCCAAAATGCGAGCAAGGTTCAAGACTTACATAAATGGTAGCTTTTTGAAGTAAAGATTTATCCGCAACAGAATTTATAGCGTTTACTTCCGCATGCGGTCCGCCAAATTTCTGATGAAACCCTTCACCAATGATTTGATTATCAACTATGATAACGGCACCAACCATCGGATTTGGAGAAACTCTACCATGACCCAATTTAGCTAATTCCAGGCAACGTTTTATATAAGATTTGTGATTGATAATATTGTGTGTTAATTATACCAAATGTATGTTTTTTGTTAGAATATGGGTGTTAGTTTTGTACAAAATCAACCGGTAAATTTGAATACATAATTCAGGTTTGGATTTGATATAATTTGAGGTTAAATGATGAAGATGCCAAATAATAAATTTGAGTCGGTCATCCAGTATTTTCACAATAAACTGGATGCACTATATGATCCAAATGAGGTGGAGAGTTTTTTTTGGATTTTAACCGAAAGTGAATTGCGCAAAACAAGATTGGATTATTTAAAAGATCCTAACATTCGAATGTCGGAAAGTCAGTTGTTGACATTTATTCGTTTTTCCAGAAGACTCGCTACATTTGAACCGGTTCAATACATTGTGGGAGAAACCGATTTTATGGGAAATCCCTTTGAAGTAAATCCAGGTGTTTTGATTCCCAGACCTGAAACAGAAGAGTTGGTACAATGGATTTTAGATTCGGTGCCTGTTGAACGAGAAGGAGTGAAGGTCATTGATATTGGAACGGGAAGTGGTTGTATTCCGATATCGCTAAAGTTATTTGCTCCGAAATGGGATGTTTCCGGTGTAGATATTATGGATAATGCGCTGGAAGTGGCTACACGAAATGCGGCCAAGAATAATGCCCATATTGAATTTAAAAATGCAGATGCATTAAATTTAGTTAGTGAGGTCAATACATATGACATTGTGGTAAGTAATCCACCATATGTGCTACATAAAGAAAAAGAACAAATGCGTTCTAATGTTCTGGATTATGAACCACATACGGCATTATTTGTCGAGGATGATGATCCATTGATATTTTATCGAAGGATATCAGAATGGGCAATAGAAAGTTTAAATAATGAAGGCTGGATTTTTTTCGAGATTAATCAAAAATACGGAGAAGAACTGGTTGAAATGTTGAAAAACAAGGGGTTTAATGAAGTAGAACTCAGAAATGATATTTTCGATGTTCCACGAATGATTAGCGCCAGGAAGTAAATGAAGAAGTTTTTAGGCATATTATTATTGTTTATATCCGTTTCGGGTTTTGGACAGAGTTTTGGCTCAACGGCTGATTCTATTGAAGAAGCGCGGATTATGAATGAGTTTTACTATAAAACTAAATTTCAGGTTCGATTGGCACATGAAAGGACCTTATTGACCAAAGGGGTAGATGTGAAGATTAATGCATTAAGAGTAGGTGTACAATTCAAACAACGCTATAAATTCGGCTTGCAGGGGTTTATTAGCAGAATCTATAGAACGGAGCCTATTGAGGTACCTGAAGTTTCCTATTACAATACAGCCATTGTGGGTTATGGAGCTTATTTCGAATATGTTTTTATTGAAAATTACCGCTATTATTTAGGTGTGCCTGTGACTTTATCCAATGCCTGGGTAACAGGAAATGCCCGTGATCATAGTGATGAACGAATTGAGCAATATGACTGGATATCCAATAGGTTTGGAGTGTTTTCTCTAGGTACATCAGGAGGTTATAGTGTCAATTATTGGTTGTCTGTATTTGCAGGATTGGGCTATCGCTTTTCGTTTAGCAAGGACCAATCTCAAAATGATTTGTTAACAACCCCATTTTATTCCTTTGGGATTAGAGTTCAGCTGGGACATTTTATTAAAACGGTATTTAAACATCAGGAAGTCAATAAAATGAAAGCTATTTATTTTAGAGATAAAAATACCTGGCGTGCCAAAAAGTTTAAATCTAAACATCCTAATTTGTAATTATTACTAGAAGTATGGTAGAATCAGAAATCAAAAAACTTCGTGAAGCGTTAGCACGACATAATCACTTGTACTATATCGAGAGTAGACCTGAGATCAGTGATTATGATTTTGATATGATGCTTAAGAAGCTCATCGAGTTGGAAGCAAAACATCCGGAGTTTGATGATCCGAATTCTCCGTCCAAACGTGTAGGTGGAGATATTACGAAATCCTTTCAAACGGTAAAGCATGATGTGCCGATGCAATCTTTGGGGAATTCATATTCTGAATCGGAGATTGAAGATTTTATCGCTAGAATTCAAAAAGAACTGGAAAGTGAATCGGTTGAGTTTGTATGTGAATTGAAATACGATGGCGTGGCCATCGCTATCAAATATGAAAATGGAAGTTTTAAACAAGCTTTAACGCGTGGTAATGGGCTTCAAGGTGATGATGTTTCAAATAACGTAAGAACGATCCGATCTTTACCGCTAAAATTAAGAGGGGATTATCCTGATAGCTTTGAAGTACGTGGAGAAATAATGTTTTCTAATGCTGCATTTGAGAAATTAAATCAGGAAATGATTGCTAATGGTGATCAGCCTTATGCCAATCCCAGGAATACGGCATCAGGAACATTAAAACTGCAAGATTCAGCAATTGTAGGACAAAGAGGTTTAGAGTGTTTCATTTACAGTACGATTAGTGATCAAATTGATTCAAAAGATCATTTCGCTTCGGTGATGCATTTAAAAGATTGGGGATTTAGAGTTCCTTCGGCAGAAAAGAAACGTATTGAAATCTGTAAAAACAAGCTGGAAATAATGGATTTCATTCATTATTGGGAAAAAGAACGCTTCAATTTACCATTCGCCATCGATGGAATTGTGGTTAAAGTGAACAATTTTGAACAACAAAGATTATTAGGAAGTACTGCCAAGGCACCTAAATGGGCGATTTCATTTAAATATCAGGCTGAACAAGCTGAAACGATTTTAGAGGATATTGTTTTACAAGTGGGTAGAACAGGCGCAATTACTCCAGTGGCGCATTTAGAACCGGTTTTATTGGCGGGAACCATCGTAAAGCGAGCTTCTCTTTTTAACGAAGACTATATTCAGAAACTGGACCTTAGAATTAATGATACCGTACAGGTCGAGAAAGGAGGGGAAATTATTCCTAAAGTTGTAGGTGTTAGAACCGATTTAAGAAGTAAAGATTCTCAACCATATGTCTATCCATCTGTATGTCCAGAATGTGGTGGTGAACTTGTTCGAAAAGAAGAAGAAGCCAATCATTACTGTATCAATGAATGGGAGTGTCCTCCGCAGGTAATTGGTCGTATGCAACATTTCATCTCCAGAAAAGTGATGGATATTGAAGGAATTGGAGATGAAACCATTGTAACTCTTTTTGAAAAAGGCCTGATCAAAGAGTTTATAGATTTATATCATTTGAAATATGATGATTTGATTGGGTTGGAAGGAATGGCAGATATTTCTGTGAATAAGTTGCTAAAAGGCCTGGAAGATTCTAAAAAACAGCCGTTTCAGAAAGTACTGTTTGCTATCGGGATCAGGCACGTTGGAGAGGTTGTTTCGAAAACATTAGTGCGTAACTTTAAAACCATTGATCAATTGATGAATGCAACCGAAGAAGAGTTACTGGAAGTAAACGAAATTGGTAAAGTGATCGTTAAAAGCATTACCGAATTTTTTGGAGTGGAGAGACATAGAGCTTTGATTGCTCAAATGAAGGAGCTGGGATTTCATTTGGAAATTTCAGAAGAAGAAGCATCTCTATCCAGTCAAAAGCTTAAGGGTATGTCTATTGTTATCTCGGGAGTTTTTGTAAAACACAGTAGAGATGAGTTGAAAAAGATGATCGAACTAAATGGAGGAAAAAACTCTGGTTCCATCTCTAAAAAGACGGCATTTATTGTAGCTGGAGACAAAATGGGACCAAGTAAATTGGAGAAAGCAGAAAAACTCGGAGTGAAGATTATCTCTGAGGATGATTTATTAGAATTAATTGCGGATTGATGATAGGATTACTAACCAATTCTTTAGGAAAATGGAAGCTGGCGAATCTGGTCAAGAAGGCGGATCGTAAGCCAGTAGCCATGAATTTAGATCATATGGAATCTGCTTTGGTGGTTTTCCATATAAATACAGAAGAAGAGTATAAGGTGGTGACAGATTTTTGCTTTTATTTGAAGCGAAATGAAGGTTTAAGTCGTGTGGAGATGATTGCATTTTGTGGTGCAAAAGAAATACCGCAATTTGTAGATCAAGATAAAGTGAAGGTTTTGGGCCCGAAAGAATGTAATATTTATGGGATTCCGGAAAGCTCTTATCTGAACACGAATAAATCTTATGATTTGATGGTTGATTTTACCCCGGTTTCGTTTGTCCCAACGGATGCGATTTTGGCTTTAACACAGGCAAAGACAAAAGTAGGGTATCATCAGGAAGAAAAGGAGTATATTTTTGATTTGATTATAGATGTTGCTGAAAATCAGTTGTATTTAGATTATTCTAAAAATATAATTAGATATTTGAAAATGATTAATAAAGTATAAATATTTCAATAGTATGGAAAATTTGAAGGGCGTTGGAGTGGCATTGGTAACTCCATTTATGCAGAATGGTGAAATTGATTATTCTGCATTCGAAAAGTTGGTAAACCATAATATTAATAATGGAGTAGACTTTATCGTGGTTCAGGGAACAACAGGAGAGTCAGCAACATTATCTATTGAAAATAAACAGAAGCTATTAACGCGTGCAGTAGAAATCTCAAATAATCGCGTACCTGTGGTTTATGGTCATGGAGGTAATAATACACAACAATTGATTGACTCTTATAAGACGTTAGATTTAACAGGAGTTACTGCGATTTTATCTGTAAGTCCTTATTACAATAAGCCTTCTCAGGAAGGTATAGTAGCGCATTTTGAAGCATTACATGAAGCATTTGATTTACCAATAATTTTATATAATGTTCCAGGTAGAACAGGATCTAATATGTCTGCATCTACAATTTTAAAATTAGCAGAGCTGGAGGGCATTATTGGTGTGAAAGAAGCTTCAGGAGACTTAAGTCAGATGAATCAGGTGATTAAGAACAGACCTGATGGATTTATGGTTTGGAGTGGTGATGATGATTTAATTCTTCAACAAATGGCTATGGGGGCTGATGGTGTGATTAGTGTGATTGGAAATGCATTACCTACAGAATTTACCGATCTGGTACATAGTGCAGCAAAGGGTGATTTTGACACAGCACGTCAAAGACATTTCCAATTGAATGACATTATTCCTTTATTGTTTGAAGAAGGAAACCCAGGAGGTATTAAAGCTGTATTAAAAATGATTGGAATAGGAGAAGAGCATATGTTGCTACCATTGGTTCCAATTTCTGATGATTTACGTGGTCGTTTGCAAAGTGAATTGGAAAAAGCGGGAATTTTAAACTAATTGTATGAATCCGTTTGATATAAATAGAGTTTCCAGACAAAATATCCTGAAGTTGATTGATGGATTGAGTGTGGAACAATTAAATAAAATTCCAGAAGGATATAATAACAATATCATTTGGCATGTAGGGCATTTGATTGCTACGCAGCAACTTTTGATTTATAGATTATCCAATACCGAAGTTCTGATTACCGAAAACATTATTGATGAGTTTAGAAAAGGAACGAAACCGGAAAAATTGTACTCCGAAGAGGATATTCAAGAGTTGAAGTCCATGTTTATTGAGATCATTCATCGAACCGAACAGGATTATAATTTTGATGTCATGAATAAATTTACAGAAGACTATCCCACCAGTTATGGGGTAGTGCTAAAAAGCGTAGATGATGCGGTGAAGTTTAATAATATACACGAAGGACTACATTTAGGGTATATTATGGCTATGAGAAAACTGGTTTAGACGTCAATAAAAATTTTAAAATAAAAAGCCCGGATAAATAATTTTATCCGGGCTTTTTTAATGTTTTATAATGAGCTTATAGTACTAGTGTTACACCAGCACCACCTAATAATCCACCTTCACCAGATGAACCAGCTAATTTTCCACCGCCAAGTTCAAGGTATACCCCCCACTTTTCGTTCCAAAACCATCTACCACCGATTTGCGCACCTAAGTCCAAATCACTTGAGTAATCAGAATTCATTGCAATACCAAAACCTAAGTTTAAACCTGCGTAAAAATCCCAAGGACTAGATAATCCTACCAATTCATCGAAATAGTAGTTAGATTTAACACCTAAAGTAAAGTAATTCAATTCAAAAGTAGTAAAAGCTGTAGGAGCCACCGTGATTGCTGATGATACTGGAATTTCATATGAAGCACCAATTAGACCAAGGTTTAACTGCTTCTTAGCTTGAGCATTAACTCCAACGTAAGAGATCAAAGCTAATGCAAACAATAAAGTAATTTTTTTCATGACTTTTTTGATTAATGTTTATATAAGTTCGGCCTCAAAACTAAATAAAGTTACTCTGCTGACATACGTTTATAATATTTATTCTTTCTTTTTAAACGTAAATTCAATATTCTTCTTCATTGAAGACCCTTGTCCCAACACAGATTTATGGAGGGTATTTCCATTTAAGGTCTTAAATGAAATGGTTTGCGGCCAATCCGCAGCAGAATTATGAAAAACAAGACTGTCTGTTCCGCCAAATATTAAAGGATATTGAGTAGCATTTTCAAAACCAACTTCTTGAGTGAGCAGAATCCAGTTACCGTTGTCTTCAATAATTTCATATTCGGTCATTTTAGTGGTGTCACCGTTGTTGACAAACGAACTAGAGCCAATGACTTTATCAGTTTGAATTTTCCAATTTTCCAATTGTTGATTCCCATTAAAATTTCTTACCCATTGCCCGTTTAAGCTTTTAAAATTTTCTATGCTGGTTTCATTTTCAGTGCATGCAATTACCATTATAGCAAGTAATCCGAATAGTAATATCTTTTTCATTGGAACGGTTTAATTTCTGGTATCAAAATTGGTTAAATTTGGTGAATCAACATCTATAAGTTATGAAACGAATTACGTTTTTAAGTGTAATCATATTAAGTGTTATATTATTTTCTTCATGTTCAAAATGTTACGACTGTGTGGAAACACAAGATGTACTAGATAGTCAGGGGAATGTAATTGATCAAACCGAAGTGCATGAAAGCGTATGTACTGCGGATCAGGATGAAATTGCCAGAAGAGAACAAAATGGAGCAGTGTGTTCCAAATAATTGGGCATAAAAAAACGGGTTAGCAATTTACATCGCACCGCTACAACCTTCGACCCTTGCTTCATTCCTGACCTGGGGGATTAGAAGGGAGCTGGTCGTGTAAGACTAACCCGCGCGGCAAATGTAAGACGCATTTTTTGATAATTTGATAACATTGAGGAAAGATTTTTAATATTTTTTTTATCTGATTGATTTCGAAAAATATGCCTTATTTTCTTAGGAATAATCACCATTTTAAAACCCAATTCAATGTATATTTGCCCTAATGAGGGCAAAGACCATATTAAATCAAAAGCATCTTGAATTAACCATTAATAGGCTATGTTATCAACTCATTGAAAATCATAATGATTTTGAAAATTCAGTGATCATAGGGATGCAACCGCGTGGTGTTCATTTATCTAAGATTATCCACGCCAAACTTCAAGAAATTACAGGGAATCAAGAGATTCAAATTGGTGCATTAGATGCGTCTTTCTATAGAGACGATTTTAGAAGAAGAGATACTCCAATTGAAATTTCAGGAACCACAATCGATTTTTTAATTGAAAACAAAAATGTGATTTTGGTGGATGATGTATTGTATACCGGAAGAATGGTACGTGCAGCATTAGATGCCATGATGGATTTTGGAAGACCTTCATCTGTAGAGTATTTAGTTTTAGTAGAAAGAAGATTTAGTAGACAATTACCAGTTAAAGCGGATTATGTAGGTCGTACGATTGATTCAGTGGTTTCTGAGCGGGTGGATGTACAGTGGAAAGGAAATGAGGGTAAGGTAATACTGACAAATATTGATTAAT
The DNA here is from genome assembly GCA_024398135.1 of bacterium SCSIO 12643. Lineage (NCBI taxonomy): Bacteria > bacterium SCSIO 12643. Next base: position 4,104,699 of record CP073750.1, on the reverse strand, counting down.
TATGAGTAGTTTAAGTGTTGATCACGTTCTAGGAATTAAAGAACTTACTAAAGAAGATATAGAACTGATTTTTAAGACTGCTGATCATTTTAAAGATATTCTGAATCGCCCAATTAAGAAGGTACCTTCTTTAAGAGATATTACTGTGGCGAATCTGTTTTTTGAAAACTCTACGCGGACGCGTCTATCTTTTGAATTGGCGGAGAAAAGACTTTCTGCTGATGTGATCAATTTTTCTGCGGCTTCATCATCTGTAAAAAAGGGAGAAACTTTAATTGATACGGTAAACAATATTCTGGCTATGAAAGTGGATTTGGTTGTGATGCGTCACCCAAATGCCGGTGCAGCGAAGTTTCTATCACAAAATGTAGATGCCAGAATCGTGAACGCAGGAGATGGTGCACATGAGCATCCAACACAGGCTTTGCTGGATGCGTATAGTATTAGAGAAAAACTTGGAAAGGTAGAAGGAGTTAAGGTATTGATAGTTGGAGATATCTTACACTCACGTGTGGCGCTTTCTAACATCTTCGCTTTACAAAAACTTGGTGCGGAGGTAAAACTTTGTGGTCCGAGAACGTTGATGCCAAAACATATAGAGTCTTTAGGTGTAGAAGTAGAATATGATCTACGTAAAGGTTTGGAATGGTGTGATGTAGCTAATATGCTCCGAATTCAATTAGAACGACAGGATATTAAGTTTTTCCCTTCTTTGAGAGAATACACCATGATGTATGGATTGGATCTGGAGCTATTAAATTCGCTTAGCAAGAAGATTGTGATTATGCATCCGGGACCAATTAACCGGGGAGTAGAAATTTCTTCTGATATTGCGGACTCTGAACATGCCATCATCTTAGATCAGGTGGAGAATGGTGTAGCCATTCGAATGGCGGTATTGTATCTGTTGGCAGAGAAAATAGATCGTAACAATTCCTAGTTAAAAACATTGAAATAATTGATTTATGACAGCACGTTGGGAAAAAGGAGATGAACACGTAAAATTGATCGTGGAAGGCTTGAATACAAATGTGGACGTATTTAAATCAACAATGGATATCAATTTGGATGGCAATATCTTAATGGACTTAACTGCGATTAATTCGCTAGATAAAGACTCTGTGCAGTTTTTAAATGATTTTGCTCAAAAGCATAAAGCAAAGAATTATTCCATCATTGCAGCCTCAACCAATAAAATACCTACTCTAAAGCATATTGAAATCGTACCCACGGTAACAGAAGCCAGAGATATGATTTTTATGGAAATTACCGAGCGTGAACTCGGCTTTTTTGGAGAGGAAGAATAATGCCATTTTCGTTAACTATATTAGGAGCCAATTCGGCAATTCCTATTGGGAATAGATTCCCTACATCGCAAGTTGTAGAGTTCAATCAGCATGCGTATATGATTGATTGTGGGGAAGGAACACAGATTCAGGTCAGAAGGAATAAGATTAAAATTCAGCGTGTTAAAGCTATTTTTATTTCTCATCTTCATGGGGATCATTATTTTGGAATATTTGGATTATTGGGAACTATGAGTCTTTTAGGACGTACCATGCCGTTAAAGATATATTCTAGCCCAGGACTTAAAGAAATGGTTGATCTTCAATTAAAAGCTTCAAAAGCGTATTACGATTTTGAGATTGAGTTTATTGAAATAGATCATAAAAAATCCGAATTGATTTATGAGGATAGTATTGTAGAAGTGCGTACAATTCCTTTGGAGCATCGGATTCCAACCAGTGGATTTCTTTTTAAGGAAAAAGAAGGACTTCGGAAAATCAGTAAATTTCATATTGAAGAACTTCAAATTCCAGTATCACAGATGAATGCGATTAAACATGGAGCTGATTTTGTGGATGCCCATGGTATAACACATAAAAATGAAGAAATAACAGGAAATCCGAATAAAGCATGGAGTTATGCATTTTGTTCGGATACGAAATATTCTGAAAAAATTATCCCTGTAATTAAAGGGACTGATGTCTTATATCATGAAGCTACTTTTCTGGAGTCAGAAAGGGATAGAGCGAAGCATACCATGCATTCCACAGCTTTACAAGCCGGTGAAATTGCGAAATTAGCCGAAGTAAGTGAATTGATTTTAGGGCATTATTCTGCCAGATATAAAAAGCTGGAAGGTCACCAAAAAGAAGCACAGCAAGTCTTTAAAAACACGCATTTGGCAGTGGAAGGCAAAAGGTTTGATTATCACTAAAAATGGACAGTCGTCAAAGAATCATCGGGTATACAAAAGTGATAGGGGTATATCTGTTGTTGCTATTTATAGGTGTAGCATTTTTTACTTTGATTTTAAGATTTACGGGTGATAGAGATGAATCAAAAATCGTACATCGTGTTTTCTGGGTTTTAACTTTTGGTTTTGTAACGGTAAAAACCTTAGGGTTTAAGCAGGTGATTTATCCATTGTTTAAAATCAAAAGATTGCATGTGTTATTGAGTATAATACTCGCGCTATTGTTTATCGTCAATAATTACTTCATGGTCCATTATTCGGTTAATCGGGACTATATTTCACAAGCTCCTTTATACATCATTTTATCTGGATTATTTCTCAATACCACTTTTGAAGAGTTGGCTTACCGAGGGTATATTCAATCCAGTATCAATAAATTGTATCCAGATGATAATGTTGGTTTAATTTCTCCTGGTAATGTGACAGCCAGTATTTTAATGGGAGCAACACATTGGGGATTTTTCGGTGTAATGGATCTTACTTTTGCAATTACCAGTTTTGTTTTGGTTTTGATCTTTTCTGTCTTAATGGGAATTATGAGAGATAAAGGGGCTAGTTTATTGTACCTGATCATGATACATATTCTGGTGAATACGATTCATCTCATGATGCATGGGATTATTTAATCAGTAAAGAACGCTACCTTAACACCTATTGCGACTAGAATTCCTCCAAATAATTTATTGAAGATGTTTTGATATTTTTCGAAAAAAGGCAAAACCTTTGAATGGGTAATGAGGTAGGATAAGAAACTGAACCACAAAGCCGTATTCACCATCATCATCACTCCTGTAAAAAGCATAATGGATTTTGGAGTCTCAGGACCAATAACTATGGTAAACAAACTTAAAAAGAATAATGTGGCTTTAGGATTTAGTACATTGGTTAAGAATCCAATACGAATAGCTTTTAGAGGTGAAATATCTTCTTTTTTTGAAGTTTCTCCAACATCCAATGTACCATCTTTACTTAGGAAAGATTGAATTCCAATCCAAACCAGATATGCTGCACCCATATATTTGATAATATTATAAATCCAGATAGATTGAGAGATGATATATCCCAGTCCAAATATGGAATAACCCACGTGAACACCAATTCCTAATCCAAAGCCAATAGCTGTATAAATACCTGTTTTTCGTGAATAGGTTAGTGAGTTTCTAACGGCCATAAAGAAATCAGGTCCTGGACTCATCACCGCGAGCAAGTGAATCCCTAATACGCTAATAATTATTGATAATTGTGCAAAATCCATGGCCACAAATATACTAAACCTAGTAGGTTTGAATTTACATTTGTTTTATGGTGAAACATGAACAATTAAAGGCCGATTTAATTCAGTATTGTACGAAATTCGTAGAAACCCAAATTGCCAATGTGCAAGCGGCAATAGACTCTGCAAAGGAATCTGCACAAAATGAAAGTAAAAGTAGCGCTGGAGATAAGCATGAAACGGGAAAATCATTGATGCAACTCGAGCAGGAGAACAATGCGCAGCATTTAAATAACATGTTAAATCAAAAGCGGATCATCACTTTAATTCAGAAAAGAGATCATTCACCAGAGATAAGCCTCGGGAGTTTAATTGAAACGAATTCCGGATATTATTTTATCGCTATTGGAATTGGAAAGGTGACCGTTGAAACCACCGATGTCTTTGTCATTTCTCCCACAGCTCCGGTCGGTAAGGTCTTTCAGGGCAAAACAATAGGTGATGAAGTGAAGTTTAACGGTAGAACTATAAAAATCACCAACGTACTTTAAAGATATTAGACGATGAAAGTAGCGGTTATTGGAGGTGGTGCAGCAGGATTCTTTTCTGCGTTATCGGTTAAACAACATCATTCGGATGCAGATGTTACCATATTTGAGAAATCTCAGAAGTTACTTTCTAAGGTTAAAGTATCTGGTGGAGGACGATGCAATGTCACGCATGATGAACTCAATATTAAAAAGCTAAGTACGCATTATCCCAGAGGAGAAAAGTTTTTAAGGAAAGCGTTTTCCCAATTTGCAGTTGCCGATACGATTCAATGGTTTGAGGAGAGAGGTGTGGCATTGAAGACAGAAGCAGATCACCGAATGTTTCCAAAATCAAATGTTTCACAGACTATTATAGACACTTTTTTAGCTGAAGCATCTCGAAATAAAATCAAGATTGTTAAAGGAACAACGGTTAGAAACATTCAAAAAGGAGAGCGATTAATTTTGGAGTTTTCGGATGATCAGAAATTGGACTTTGATGCGGTGATTGTTGCTGTTGGAGGACAAAAAGGTTATAAGTTTTTGGATGTGTTTAAAAAACTGGGACATGCTATAGAAGACCCTGTACCTTCGTTGTTTACGTTTAATATTACGAATAGTGATATTATGGAGCTAATGGGCTTAGTGGCTGATCCGGTTCAGGTGAAAATACAGGGAACCAAACTGGTAAACAAAGGCCCCTTGTTGGTTACCCATTGGGGGATGAGTGGGCCGGCCATTTTAAAATTATCTGCGCTTGGAGCACGTGAACTGGCATTAAAAAACTATGAGTTTAAAATTCAGGTAAACTGGCTGGGAGACAGCAAAGAGGATGAAGTACGTACGGTTTTAAATCAATATGTTGAGAATAACGGAAAGAAAAAAGTTAACAAGAATCCATTTGATGTTCCAAATAGATTATGGACTTATTTTTTGAAAAACCTTCAAATCAATCCTGAAATAACCTGGAATACTTTGGACAAGAAAAGTAAAAATAGAATTGTCAATAAAATCACGAATGATGTTTATGAAATCTATAAAAAGACGACATTCAAGGAAGAGTTCATGACGTGTGGAGGAATTGCATTAAATGGAGTAAACCCTCAAACTATGCAGAGTAGACATACAGAAGGATTGTATTTTTCAGGGGAGTTTTTAGATATAGATGGCGTTACCGGAGGTTTTAATTTTCAGGCGGCCTGGACCACAGGATTTATTGCCGGAAAATTGAATAGTTAACCTGGATTAGTATTAGTTTTACAACCCATACAATAACTTTCTAATAGAATAACATGAAAAGAATTTTACTGACTCTTTTAAGTTTAAGCTTGGTAATCATTGTAAAATCTCAGGATTTTAGTGAATTGTATAAAAGGATGAGTCCATCTGTAGTTACCGTAATGGTGAAAGAACAGCATGAAGAGGTCGATAGACAAAGCATGCGTAAAAAGATGGTGGCATCTCAGGGAATTGGTTCAGGTGTGTTGATCAGTGCAGATGGAGATATATGGACAGCAGCACATGTAGTACAAACAGCTCAGGAAGTAGAAGTTCGTTTTAAATCAGGAGAGGTCGTTCCTGCGAAAGTAATTACCATTAATGCTGCGACAGATGTGGCGTTAATTCGTCTAATGTGGATGCCCGAGAAGTTTAAGGTGGCTGCCATAGCAAATTCAGATCTTGTTACCGTAGGAGAACAAATTTTTATTATTGGAGCCCCATATGGTTTAGAATATTCGTTAACCGTAGGTTATATCAGTGGAAGAATTGATGAAAGGGAGGGAAGTGCGAATTTTACCAAATCAGAATATTTCCAAACAGATGCCTCCATTAACCATGGAAACTCCGGAGGTCCAATGTTTAATAAAAAAGGAGAAGTTATTGGTATTGTGAGTTCGATTTTAAGTCAATCCGGAGGATTTGATGGAATTGGATTTGTAGTCACTTCAAATGTAGCAACTGCACATTTAACAGGAGATCAGCCATTTTGGTATGGAGCAAGTTTTATTATGATTTCAGGCGAATTGAGAAACATCTTTAATGTTCCACAAGAGATGGGTTTATTAGTACAAAAAGTAGCCGCAGGATCACCTGCAGCATTAAGTGGGCTAAAACCTGGGATCTTTAAAACAAGTATTGAAGGAACCCCAATTTGGGTTGGAGGAGATATAATCTTAAAAGTAGGAGACTTTACCATTGGATCTGATACGGATTTTGATAAAGTTGGAGAATACCTGTCAGGTTTGAAACCAAATGATACGTTTAAGGTGACAGTTCTAAGAGCGGGAGAACAAGTTGAATTGATAGGAGTAGTACCTCAGAAGTAGAAGCGTTTTAATTCAAAATAATGAAGTATTTATTAACCAATGAAGAAACCGCAAGGTTGAAGTTTAGATTGTTGGAAGAATCGGACTTTGATAACTGGGAGCCTTTGTTTCGAGAGAAAAATGTTGCGACTTTCTTAGGTTTAGATCCTCAATTGTCTTCCGTTGAATTGTGCCAAAAATGGTTCAATAAAGTTTTTCATCGTTATGAAAATGATTTAGGTGGGATGAATGTACTCATTGATAAGAATACGAATGCATTTATTGGACAATGTGGTTTATTGGTGCAAACTGTTAATGGAGAAGAAAGGTTAGAAGTTGGTTATTCCATGTTGCCTCAATATTGGGGAATGGGTTATGCTTCAGAGGCTGCCATAAAATGTAAAGAATATGCTTTTGAACATGACTTTACAGATTCGTTAATATCTGTAGTGCATGTAGACAATATTGGAAGTGAAAAAGTAGCGTTAAAAAATGGAATGCAATTGGCTATGCATTTGGATGACTATGATGGTATGCCGGTGAATATTTTTGAGATTGACAGAGCACAATATTTAAAAACCAGATAAACAGTTGCGGATAGATTACAGGGAAATAATAAGTTCAGATAAGTCATTCTTTAATGAAATGCTCTACGAAGCGATTTTTGTAGAAAAAGGAAAACCTAAATTACCCAGATTAATCATAAAAGATCCGTCAATAGCCAAGTATACCCAAGGTTTTGGCACTTTGGATTTGGATATAGGAATAGTAGCTCTTTATGAAAATAAACCCATTGGTGTGATCTGGGGTAGGGCATTTTCTATTGATAACAAAGGGTATGGATTTATCCATGAGGATATCCCCGAAATTAGAATGGCCATCCAATCCGAATTTAGGAATAAAGGAATAGGGACAGAGTTATTGTGTAGAATAGAAGTTGCCTATAGAAAACTGGGTGTCACAGCACTTTCCTTAAGTGTGGATAAAAAGAATCCTGCTAAACGTTTGTATCAACGAAATGGATATCTCAATTATTCGGAAAAAGATGGAGCAATTACCATGAAGAAAAATATCTAATGGTAATCACTTGTAGGTTATGCAAACTCCTCAAAATACTGAGAAATCACATCTATCATATAATCATAGTGTGTTTCATCTAAACCTGGCCAAACACCTAACCAAAAGGCATTATTCATGACCAAATCGGTATTGGTCAAATCACCCACTACACGGTGTTTCACGTTTGAATATGCAGGTTGTTTTAACAAGTTTCCTGCAAATAATAGACGTGTACCAATCTTGTTTTCTTCCAGATATTTCACCAAATGGTTACGATCAATTTTACTTTCCGGCTTAACTGTTACCATATATCCAAACCAAGATGGGTCTGAATTTGGAGTAGCCTCATGAAGAATAAAATCAGATTTAAACGGAGCGAGTTTTTCACCCAGCATTTTATGATTCTTTCTTCTGGCATCAATAAACTTATCTACCTTACGCAATTGACTTAAGCCAATAGCCGCTTGCATATCTGTTACCTTTAGGTTAAAGCCAACATGTGAGTAAATATATTTATGGTCATATCCTTCAGGTAAATTACCCATTTTCCATCCAAAACGATTTGCACAAGTATTATCTACTCCCGGATCACACCAGCAATCACGTCCCCAATCTCTAAACGATGTAGCAATTTTTCTCAAACGCGAATTATTCACGATTACCGCACCACCTTCGCCCATAGTGATATGATGTGCAGGGTAGAAGCTTAAAGTCGCCAGGTCACCAAAAGTTCCGGTTTTTTTACCATCATATGTTGACCCTAGAGAATCACAATCATCTTCGATTAACCATAAGTCATATTCATCAGCGATTTTTTTAATCACTTCAAGATTATATGGATTACCCAAAGTATGTGCAATCATTATGGCTTTTGTCTTGTTAGAAATAGCCTTTTTTAGGCGTTCTACATTTACATTGTATGTGGGAACTTCTACATCCACAAAAACCGGAATACAGCCTAATTGAACAATAGGATTCACAGTAGTCGGAAATCCAGCTGCTACAGTTATCACCTCATCACCAGGTTTAAGCTGTCTGTCTTTCAACTTGGGTGATGAAAGCGTATACAAAGCCAATAAGTTGGCCGATGAACCAGAATTTACTAATAATGCCAATTTAGCACCAAAATATTCGGCAAGCTCTTTTTCAAGCTTTTCCCCAAATCTCCCTGTGGTTAGCCAACCATCCATCACCGCATCAATCCCGAATAAAAGATCATCTTCTTCGATTACCTTCCCTGTTACCGGAATATAATCCTGACCGGCAACCGGTTTCTTGCTCACGTTGAGTTTAGAAGATAATGACTCTTTTAAATTTTGGTCAATATTTTTAAGCATACATTAGTGTTTGGTCGGCAAAGATGCGTTTTGAAAGCGAATTTTAAAACGTAATTGGTCTTAAATTATTAACCTATGAGCATGGATTACTTTTATAGGGATAAGTATTCATTAAATTCTATTCTGATCTAAAATAAGTTCGATGAAATACTTCAGATATATGAAAAGAAAAAAGCTCCAATGAAATGTATCACAGGAGCTTTTTAATTACTTCAATTTGAAATTGATAGGTAAGGTGAGTTGACTGGAAACTTGTTTGCCGTCAATTTCACCTGGAGTCCAATCTGGCATATGTTTGATCACCCGAATAGCTTCATTATCCAGCTCAGGGCTGACTCCTTTAACTACTTTTACATATGCAATTTCACCGGTGTTTTTTACTGTGAAGTTAACCAGAACTTTACCGGAAATTTCATCTTCCTTTGCTTGTTTAGGATATTTGATATTTTCACCCATATAGGCAAACATCGCCTCCTGACCACCTGGAAACTCAGGCATTTTAGTGAGCTCACCCTTTTGCACATGTTCTTCTGGTATAGGTGGCGGAGGAGGTGATGGTACATCTCCATTTTCCGGTGGAATTCTGGTCATCTGTTGATTTACCTGGTTATCAGGTTGTATATCCTGTGATTCACATGAAGTGACCATAAATGTTATCGCCAAAACAGGTAAACTTAATAGGAATAAAATGTTATTTGATTTATTAGAATTTTTCATTGTTGCGATCCGTTTTTTGAGTGTTAGTTTATTGTAAAACTGACTCGATAGTAAATAATGAGAATTACTAGAACCTAAGGCATAATTCAATAAATGATGCAAGTATTTTGTTTTATGCTTTGAATACATCTCTTGGTCTACCTCAAATTCATGGATATGTATCAACTCTTTCTTCATCAAAATCAATAGAGGATTAAACCAGAAAAGGGAATGGTAGACCTCAAATAGAATCAAATCCAAAGAATGATACTTTTTTAAATGTATTAGTTCATGCGCCAATACAATATCTTGTTCTTCCTTATCCAGATTTGCGCGTATATGAATAAGATTGAAAAATGAAAAAGAATCTTCCGTACTGGAATTTAAGAGAACGATTCTTCCATCAGATTCCGCATCTTTAAAAAAAGCAAGAATGCGAAGAATTTTAATTACGAAGACACTTAAAAAGACAAAAACACCGAACCAATAAACATATTCTATTTGAAACTCAAATGAATCAGTGATAATTGGAGTTGTAGTCGAAATATCTACCGGATTTAGTGGGATAACTTCGTAAACCATTCCAGATTCATATAGCGGGTTTTTTATCCACAATATGAGATACGAAAGGGGAGGAATGGCTAAAAGCATCACCCGTTGATTCCAAAATGAAATCTTGTTTCGAATTAACAACCATAAAATGGTCAAGGAGATCAAATAAAGATTGATTTCTAATAAACTGCTGAACCAATATGTATCAATCATCTTGAATCATTTTAAGAATTTCGTCCACATCATTAATATCCAGTTGATCTTCTTTTAAAAAGAAAGAAAGCATTTGCTTACTGGAATTATTGAAGTATTTCTTTTTTAAGCTTTGTAATTGTCTCAAAGAGTATTCCTCTTTCGAGATAGTAGCAAAGTACTCATTGGATTTTCCAAAAGTTTTAAATTCCACAAAACCTTTATTAACCAATACGCGTATTACAGTGAGTACTGTGTTGTATGCAGGCTTGGGTTCTGGAATAACTTCTAGAATATCTTTCGCAAATCCTTTGCCTACTTGCCAAATAGCTTGCATGATTTGCTCTTCGGCTTTTGTAAGTTCCCTTTTCGTATTCATAGACCAAAACTATAACTATAAATTTAGTTATACAACTATATTTGTAGTTATAGTGATTTTTAAATTCTTTGGCAACACTTTTTCTGACTCAATATGTTGTTTTATAGTGTTTTAAATGTTTGGTGTAGAGGAGGGGGAATGGGAAGTCAAAATAATAAGGCATAAAAAAAGTGGCCGATAAAGCCACTTTTATAAAAAAACTTGGAGTAATACTTATTTAATAACCTCTCTCCATCCAAATTTATCTTCAATATTTCCTTTTCTGAAATCTTCCAGATATGTGTTGATTTTTACCTGGAACATGTCTTCTGTAATTGCAGGCAAATCATAATCAACACCATCTAAACCGATAGTTTTAATTTGAGCAATAGTTGCTGCGGTACCCACACCAAAAGCTTCGGTTACCTCACCATCTTTAATGGCTTTAACCAATTCATGTACATCTACCTGACGTTCTTCAACTTCAATTCCCCAATCTTTTGCAATTCCCAAAACAGACTTTCTGGTAATTCCATTTAAAATCGTATCAGAAACAGGTGAAGTAGTTAATTTACCGTTGTACATGAACATTAAGTTCATTGTACCAGCTTCCTCTACATATTTATGCTCTTTAGAGTCTGTCCAGATAATTTGTTGGTATCCATTTTCCATAGCTAATTTAGTAGGATACATTGCTCCAGCGTAGTTTCCAGCTGCTTTTGCATGCCCAGTACCTCCACCTGCAGCACGAGAAAATTCCGTTTCAATTTTAACTCTTACTGGTTCTGCATAATACTTTCCAGCAGGAGAACATAAAATCATAAAACGATATGTGCTTGATGGGCGAACACCTAAGAAAGTATCCCAGGCCATCATAAATGGACGAATGTATAAGGATGATCCCGGACGATTAGGAATCCATTCTTTATCTAATGACATTAAAGTTTGCAATCCTTCCATGAATATGTCCGTAGGTATCTCCGGCATACACATTCTAACAGCAGAATGATTCAAACGTTTAGCGTTTTCTAATGGTCTGAATAAAAACGCATCTCCATTTTCATTTTTATATGCTTTCATCCCTTCAAAAATAGACTGACCATAGTGCCACATTGAATTAGCAGGGTGAACGTTTAATTCTCCTGTAGGAACAATTCTAAAATCTCCCCATTTTTCGCCATCAAAATCAGCAATAAACATGTGATCTGTGAAGTTTTTACCGAAAACGATATTGTCTTGATCGTAAGAAGAAAGATTTGAATTTTGGTTACGTGTAATCGAAATATCTATACTCATAATATTCAAATTTGGTGTGTTGCAAATATACAGAATTTTATGCGTAATTTGAATATGTTGAGTTGCTAATTATTTGCTAAAATAATTTAAATGTAAAATTTATTTAAATTTAATCATGGTTAAGAAAAATATTATTCTTCAATTAAGAAATTTGAAATAATTGGCCTGTGATCTGATAATCCGGAAGGGCCTGTGTAAAATCCAGTAGATTTTAATTCTTTAGAGTGAAGAATATAATCCAGACGAAGCCCTGGAATAGTAGAAATACCATCATATGTAGTTCCAAGTCCAAATCCATATTGAAGAAAAGGATCTTCTAAAAAGTCTGTAAATTGAGGGTACGCATAACTGTACGGTGGTTCGTTAAAGTCTCCCAACATAATAATAGGGTGGGGAGACTCCATCATATGATTACGAACAAATGTCACTTCATTTTGTCTCTTACGCGCAGAATTCATCACTTTATTCAGGATGTTTTTAGATTTCTTAATGGCTTCTTCTTCGTCATTGTCAGCAATATTTTCAACGAATTCGTAATCTTCAGAAATGAACCGAAGTGAGTTAAAATGGGTGTTATAAATGCGAATGGTTTTCCCTTGGATATTAATATCCGTGTACAACGAAATTGTTTTACGCGAGCTTTCCGGGTTTTGATAAGCCACACCATTGTCGGTAATTTTATGCTTGGAGAATGTGATGAGCCCAAAGAAATTATGTTTGGTATAACCACGATTTCTAGGTTCAAAAATGTAATATTTATATCCTAGATTTTTAATCTCTTTAATGTAATTCAGATCCTCTTTGGTAATATTGATAAACTCCTGAAAAGCAATAATGTCAGGGGATTCTGATTTGATGTATTCAATGATTTTGTCATCCAAATGGTCTTTTTCAATCCATTTATACTTATTGAATAAACGTACATTAAAAGACATAATTTTAAACGTGGAAGTTTCCTGTTTAGGTTTAGAGTTGAAAGCAATTAAACTTTTAAAATTAGATGAACCAATGATACATGCGATCAGAGGTAAAATGAAAACTAGCTTTCTTTGGTAAACCCAGTATAGGATAAAGAGAATATTAATTAGTAAGAAAAATGGGTAGGTTAATCCTGCCAGATAAAATAACGCACTTTGTTGGGGTTCAAAAGAAGATGAAAATGAAGCTACAATTAACCCAAGTGATGCGCCCAGGTTAACAATAAAAATAAGCTTTTGAAACCAACTTAGTTTTTTCATTTTTTTCCAAATTTGAATAGAAAGTCTTTTTCAACTTTGGTTAAACTGTCATAACCCGATTTGGAAATTTTATCCAGAATTTTGTCTATTTCTTCCTGTTTGACCTGATCTTGCTTTTCTTTACTATACTTTGAGTTTTTATGAACCACTTTCATTTTACGTGGCCCTAAAATCGTAGTGAAACTTTTGAAGAATTTAGTGATAGGCTTATTAATATTAGTTCCACGTTGTAAATAATATGCGAATAGGAATCCATAGGCAGCCCCTCCAAAATGAGCGACCTTTCCTCCTGTGTTTTTATCCAGATATAAAATTGTAGAAGTAATAAACGCAAACAGAACCACGTATTTTAAAGGAACTCTAAAAGTGAATATCTGTAACATGTATTCTGGTTGTAGAAAGCCGATCGCAAAGACCACAGACATAACTGCAGCAGAAGCACCAATAAGATAATGACTTACGGACATTGAAGGGAGTAAATAAGCCGAAGCTACGAATAGAACCCCACCTAATAATCCACCATAAATATAGGTTTCCAGAAATCTGATATTGCCATATAAATCCGCAAATATGCGACCAATCATATAGAGGAGTAGCATATTAAAGAATAAGTGATTAAACTCTACATGGGTAAACATATATGAGATATAAGTCCAGATTCTCCAGAAGTACTGATTTAAATCTGCAGACAACCCAAAGAACCGTAATGTTGATTCTCTGGACTCAATAGGGATCATGGCTAATATCACGTTAAGTAAAACGAATATTACCGCATTGATAATAATGATCTGATATAAATAATTATCAGATTTGAATACCCTTTTTAAATCTGCAAAAATGGAGTTGTTCATTGTTTACAATAATCTAAAAGTTGAATCAAATTTTTGCCAAAACTTGATTAGAATAAAACCAGTGATGAGTCCTCCAAGATGTGCAAAATGGGCGATACCATCACTTGTACCCATAATTCCGGAAAACAATTCAAAAATACCATAACCGGCTACAAAGTATTTGGCTTTAATTGGAATCGGAATAAAGATTAAAAATAGTTCAGCATTTGGGAACATCATTCCAAAAGCAAGCAAGATTCCAAATAATGATCCGGAAGCACCTATAACCACAGGAAGATTCAATGTATCAATTTTAAAACGTTCAATAAGCCCATATGCATTCTCAATATCCATTTGAGAAGCAGTTCCATTTAAAATGTTGTTAAATGAAGGGATTTGCGAAGCATCAATCATTGGATATTGTCCAAGAAAAACTTCCAGATTCCCTGAATTTGGGTTGGCTAAGAAAGCATTGGTAACTTGAGTGAGTTCCTGGATACTATCGAAATACACAATACCATAATGTAGTACTGCTGCGCCCAACCCGGTAATTAAGTAATAAATCAAAAAACGTTTTGATCCCCAAAAGTTTTCGATGGCATTACCAAACATCCATACGGCAAACATATTAAACAAAATGTGCTCAAAATTGGCATGCATAAACATGTAAGTAATAGGTTGATAGAAAGTGAATTTTTCAGCACCAAACCAATGTAACCCTAAGATGTCACGAAGATCGATTCCGGCCACACGAATAAGAGTTTCTGTTGCCAGGAACATCAATATATTGATAATAAGAAGGTTCTTTACCACCGGTGGTAACATGGAAAAGCCTCCTGATCTAAGTTGATTCATAATTAATTAAATAGTTTTTCTATTTCATCAATGGTGAGTTGATGAAAGATTTGACGTCCATCAGGAAGCGTTTGCGGATTGCTTGATGCAAAGAGTTCATCGATTAGTCCACTAATTTCTTCCTGGCTCAATGATTGGCCTGTTTTAATGGCTGCTTTAAAAGCCAATGCACCCGCCAGAGCTTCATTTTGATGTGTGCCTGCTTTTTCAATATGACTCTCATAACCATATAAAGTTCCTTCAATGAGCTGTTTCGGATCTTCATTAGCAGAAATAGAGGGCAAACCTCTTACAATAAAGCTATTATTCCCAAACGGTTCTATATCAAACCCAATTTTTTTCATATTAGGCATGATCTCATTTAAAAGTGTTGTTTGCGAGCTATTAAAAGTTACATTTTCCGGAAAGAGTAATTGTTGGGAACTTCCTTGACCATTTTCCAATTGATCAGTAATCTGATCATACAAAACCCTCTGATGCGCTCGAGTTTGATTGATGATAATTGCGCCAGATTTAATAGAAGTGAAGATATATTTGTTCTTCACTTGAAATGCTTTAATTCCTGTAAAGTTGTTTTCCTGTTTAGGTAAAGGAACATCCAGTTGAGTGGTTTCTTCTACAGGAATACTTGAACTCTGTGCGGCAGTCTCAATATCGGCATACATCGATTGTAAACTCTGAATCTGTTGTTTTTCCGGTTTTTTATCGAAATTGTTTGTGGTATTGAAAGGATTGAACCCTTCATTAATTGAGATTTTTGGTTCAGAGAGTATTTTATCTTTAGGAATTGGAGTAGAAGTAAAGCTGGTTTCCGGATTGAAGTCAATCGTAGGTGAAACATTAAACATTCCAATAGATTGCTTTACAGCTGAGCGCATAAGCATTCCTACAGAACGTTCATCTTCAAACTTAATTTCTGTTTTGGTAGGATGAATATTGATATCAATGAAATCCGGTGCTACTTCCAGGAAAATAAAATATCCCGGGTGATGTCCTTTCGGAATAAGTTCATCATAAGCTTGTAACACCATTTGGTGAAGGAAACCAGATTTGATATATCTGTCATTCACAAAAAAGAACTGTTCTCCACGCGTTTTTTTTGCAGCCTCGGGCTTTAAAACAAAACCTGAGATATTCACCAGCGGAGTTTCCTGTTGAATCGGAACTAGTTTTTCGTTGTATTTGCGGCCAAAAATCCCAATTAAGCGTTGACGCATATTTCCAGCGGAGAGTAGAAAGATATCACTGTTGTTATGAGATAACGAGAATTTGATATTTGGATGTGCTAATGCTACCCGTTCAAACTGGTCGATGATATGACGCATTTCTACGTTATCTGATTTCAAGAACTTCCTTCTGGCGGGAACGTTGTAAAACAAATTTTTAACCGCTATTTGTGTACCTTTTGGACAAGCGTGAGGTTCTTGAGATTCTATTTCACCACCATTAATTTTGATAAGCGTACCTAATTCACTTTCTTCAGAAAATGTTTTAATTTCCATGTGAGAAATTGCAGCAATAGAAGCCATTGCCTCCCCGCGAAAACCTTTTGTTTCAATTGAAAATAAATCATCTGCAGTGGAAATCTTGGATGTCGCATGGCGTTCCAAACTCATTCTGGCGTCTGTTTCATTCATACCAATCCCATTATCGGTAACGAGAATTAAGGTTTTACCAGAATCTTTAACAACTACAGAAATCTCCGTAGCCTTCGCATCTACAGCATTTTCTACAAGTTCCTTGATAACTGAAGCCGGTCGTTGAATTACCTCACCAGCCGCAATTTGGTTAGCGATGGTGTCCGGCAAAAGTTTAATTATATCTGCCATTTAAAAATGGTATTATGAAAATAAATTGGTGAAGAAATATGCGTAAAAGAAACCTGAAAGTAAAATAAAGATAATTGCAATTCGAATAGAGGAGGTCATATCTGCCGACTTTCTGGCTTCAGGAGTATGCCAGGCTTTTCTGATTCTGGCCCGAGCTGTTTCTGATGCGTCACTGCTTTCATCATCACGAATCTCCGCTTCAATTATTTTCACCCGACTATGTAAGTCCTCCATTACCGGATCGTAATGACGAGGCTTATACATAAATCTCTTTGGTTTTTTTAATTTAAAAAGCGTAACGCGCATATTTCTTCGATTATAATGGCAAATTTACGATTTGAATAGTTAGAATAAAAGCAACTATTCCTGTTTGTGAGACTCCAAAAACCAGACCAGATCATATTACGAACTAAAAAGGACACTTTCAGGTACATGCAGCAGTCTAAAGTGTTTTGTTAAAATATTTTAAGATATGTGGAGGATTGTAATACCTCAGAATAAACTTTTGAACGCCCCATATTCAAAAGTTTTTTTCAAAACTCGTTTTCAAACTTTTATATTAGCCTTTCGAATTTAAGAGCTATGAGAAAAAAAGGGATAAATATTATTTCACTTACATTAATATTCTTGTTTGGTATTGAGGGCTTTGCACAAGTACATTACAAGCAAATGATGCATGATCCGCAATACAATTTTTACGATGTATGTCGAGCGGCAGAGTTATATTTCTCCACACATTCAAAAGGGAAAGGTTCAGGTTGGAAACCATATCAAAGATGGAAAGCCGAAAATGAAAGTAAATATTATCCTACAGGGAATAGAATGAACACTATTCCAAACTTTGCTGCTGTACACTTTGCCAATTTTGTGGCGCAAAATCCACAAATAAGTTCAAGAAGTTTATTCCCGGGAGGTTGGAACGATTTAGGGCCGTATAGCGCAAATAATATTACCGAGGGTTACAATCCTGGAATTGGTCGTGTAGAAAGTTTTTGGGTGAATCCGACAAACGATCAGCATCTGTATCTGGGATCCAGAAGTGGGGGCTTTTGGAAAACATCTAATGGTGGAACAACCTGGAAAAACACAACGGATTACCTGGTGGCTTCCGGAGTAAATACCATTGCTGTAAATCCAACAAACTCGGATTCTATATTGATCAATGTTAAAAATGCAGCAAACAATGCTTCACATGGAATTTACCGTTCTGTGGATGGTGGTGAAAATTGGATAGTAAGTGACTTCAATCCAGCGAATCTGGGATGGGGTGGTCTAGGATCAAATGGAAGAATTTTTAAAATCGTTTATCATCCAAGAGTAGAAGGGTTGGTGTTTGTTGGTACAAACCAAGGAATCTATAGATCAGATGATGATTTACAAACCTGGACGCAAATGCTAAGCACAGCGGACGTTACGGATATTGAGTTTCACCCAACAAATGATAGTGTAATGTATGTTTATGACAACTACTATTGGAGTTCGAACAAGAATGTGATTATGCGTTCTACAGATATGGGATTGAGTTATTCAAGTTCAGCTACGATAGTCGGAAATTCAAATAGCGAAGGATTTATTGCTGTGAGCCCTGTAGCTCCTGATTATGTGTATTTCGCTTCTGATAATGGTGTATGGAAATCAGATGATGAAGGACAGAACTTTACTTTTATATCCACTCCAACCGAGAGTTGTGATGGTTTTGCGGTTTCAGATTTGGATACGAGCAATATGGTATATGGTTATTTAAACCTCATGGGAAGTACTGATGGTGGAGTCACATTTACGGAAATTGCAGCCTGGGCCAATAGCAACCCCACAAATGATTATACCCATGCAGATTTACGAACTGCAGAGAGTGTAAATGGTGTGTTCTATGTGGGCACGGATGGATATCTGGCAAAAACAGATGATAATGGTGCGACCTGGAGCAGGTTAAATGATGGAACCGGAATTCGCGAGTTTTATGCTAGTGGTGTAAGTCAAAGCCATTATGATGTGTATATGGCAGGTTCGCAAGATAATGGAACCAGTGTATTGAATGAGAACGGTTGGATTGAGTGGAATGGAGGAGATGGAATGGAAGCGATTGTGCAAACTTTAAACCCAGAATGGATGATAGGTAGTTGGCAGTTTGGAACCCGCCAAATTACCAAGGATGGAGGGCAAACGCGCTTTGGAGCGAATAATCCGGATAATGGTTCTGGAGAAGCTGACTGGCAGGCACCATTACTGTACAGTCCAAACCATCAAATGCGTGTATATCATTTTGCTGAAAAAATCTATCAATCAGATGAATTTGGTGATACATGGTATGAAATAGGTAATCCGGGTATTGGATTGCTTGAAGTAGCTGCAATAGCAGAGAATAATTCTGATATAATGGCTGTTTCCAGCGGAAATAATTTGATGATTACTGAAGATCATTGGGTCACTTCCAGAAGCTCTTTTATTGGATTGCCGAATTATGCCATTACCGATATTGCATTTGATCCACACAATGATTCTACCATGATTGTGACATATAACAGATATCAGGCAGATTCAAAAAAGGTGTATATCTCACATGATTTGGGACAGACCTGGAGTAATATCACTTATAATTTAAATGATATGCCAATTAGATCGGTGGTGATAGATCATTCAGATAGTTCGTTTATCTATTTAGGAGCAGAGATCGGTGTGTATGTGAAATCAATGAATGCTACGCAATGGGAATTATACAATACCAATTTACCCAATGTTACGGTAAGGGATTTAGAGATACAATATGGATCAAATACTTTAAAAGCAGCCACCTGGGGACGTGGTTTATGGGAATACCACCTAAAAGGGAGAGCAGATTACCCAGCAATTCTTTATACCAGTATTACAGATACACCAACAGATATTGCTCCTAAAGCGGGAGATGATCAATATGTGACATCTATAATTTCTTACGATCAAAATGTAAAATCTGCTTTTGTAAAATGGTCTAATGGGACCACAGACTTAAATAAAATATTGACTATGAGTAATACGATGGATAGTACCTGGGTGACAGATAGTGCATTTACCAATTATGGAAAGGGAACAGATATTTATTTTAAAGTATATGCTGTAGGCCAAAACAACGATACGACTGAAAGTTATAGATATCAATATCAAGTACGTACTGCACAAAACATCAACAGTGTAATTGAGAATTCATTTGAAACAGAGGTGAACTTATATCCTAATCCTAATGATGGACAATTTTACATTGATTTAGGAAGTCAGTTTAATGATGTGAATATTGAAATTTATGATACTCAAGGCAGAAGAGTGTATCATACTTTTGATAGCGGAAACGACTTTAAAGTAAACTTTGAAGGAGTTAGTGGGAATTATATTCTTTCCGTTTCTTCAGGTGATAAAAAAGCGAGAATTCAGTTCATTTTAGAGTAATATTGCATCCATGAAGAAAATTGGATTTTTAATGATGGTATGGCTTGTTGTGATGGGCTGTACCTCACAGAATGGAATTGTGGGAGAACAAGCAAAAGTGAAAGTAAAAGATGTCACAGTGCAAGAGATGGTTTCAGGAATTGAAGGCGGCAAAAGCGTTTTTGAATTCTTGATGAAGATTGAAATTCATTCAGATAAAATTCAACCGGATAGTTTAACACATCATCTACATAAGGCTAAAATTCATTTAAAAGACTCTGCAAGAAATATATACAAGGCACAGTATACAGAATCTGCGGAAAAAATGGATTTAAAAAATGTATCCAACAGTGTGTTTATTTCCTTTAAAGGAACAGACAAACCTTTGGTTATTGAGGTGGATAGTGTGCGTGTGTTGGATCAGATTTATATGCCTTAATTCGTTATAGACGTAATTTTCATGGACGTTCAGTCAAAAGTCGGTAAAGAATTAAATCTTACCGAAGGAGTTATTGCCAAAGTATTTGAATTACTAGACGATGGCGCAACTATTCCTTTTATAGCGAGATATAGAAAAGAGTTAACCAAAGGGTTGGACGAAGTTCAACTCATTCAAATTAAAGAAAGAAGTCATTACTGGGAAACCTTTAATACGCGAAAGGATTCTATTCTTAAAAGTATTGAGGAGCAAGGAAAGCTGACTGATGCTTTAAAGCGAAAAATAGAATCGGCTCAGCTGTTAAATGAGTTGGAAGATTTGTATTTGCCATTTAAGAAAAAAAGGCAATCAAAGGGACAGAAAGCCATTGAAAATGGACTAAAACCATTGGCTATATATATTCAAAAATCGCATCGTGATTCGGATATTGAAGATAAGGCCTTTGGGTTTGTTCGTGGAAAGGTCGAGGATCAAAAAGACGCTTTAGATGGTGCGGTAAGTATTCTGGCCGAATGGATTTCTGAGAATCTATGGATTAGAGACCGATTGAGACAACAGTTTCAGAAATATAGTGTGGCGGTTGCACAGGTGAAGCGAGGAAAAGCTAAAGAAGCAGAGAAGTTTAAAGACTATTTTGATTTTTCCGAACGAATTCAACGTATGGCTTCGCATCGGGTTTTGGCTGTTTTTAGAGGGGAAAAAGAGGGGCTTCTGAACTTTAAAATTGAAGTAGATGAAGATAGAGCATATGGTTCTATAGAGCGTGGTGTATATCGTAATTACGCAACCAATTCATATGTAGATAAGGCTATTATCGAAGCATATAAGCGAATTCTACAGCCGAATTTTGAATCGGAGATTAAAAAAGAACTTAAAGAGAAAGCAGATCTGGATTCTATTGAAGTATTTGCAGAAAACTTGAAACAATTATTGTTGCAGTCCCCGTTGGGAGCGAAGAATACTTTAGCGATTGATCCAGGATTTAGAACGGGTTGTAAGGTCGCAGCATTAAATAAAAATGGAGATTTTATTACCCATTCTACGATATTTCCACATCCTCCGCAAAACAAAATACATGAGGCGGAACAAACGTTATTGAATTTGACAAAAAAGCATAAGGTTCAAGCTATCGCTGTCGGAAATGGAACGGCTGGAATTGAAACAGAACGTTTGTGTAGGAAATTGTTTAAAAACTCTGATATTTAGGTTTTTTCGGTGAATGAAGCTGGGGCGAGTATTTATTCGGCATCGGAGATTGCCCGAGAAGAATTCGGAGAGCTGGATTTAACTGTGCGAGGCGCCATTTCTATTGGACGTAGACTTATGGATCCTTTGGCGGAATTGGTCAAAATCGATGCGAAATCTATAGGAGTGGGGCAATATCAACATGATGTGAATCAACCTTTGTTGCGTCAAAAATTAGATGATGTGGTAGCGCACTGTGTGAATCACGTGGGAGTAGAATTAAATACTGCATCATATGCTATTTTGGCACATGTTTCAGGATTGGGAGGAACCATAGCCAAAAATATTGTTGCTTTTAGAGAAGAACATGGAGATTATCAGGAGCGAAAACAGCTATTGAAAGTACCCAAAATGGGTAAGAAAACCTATCAACAAGCTGCTGGTTTTTTAAGAATTGAAAACGGTAAAAATACTTTGGATAATACGATTATACACCCTGAAACATATGTGATTGTAGAAGAGTTATCTAAGCTAAACAAAATGTCATTGCAAAATTTGGAGATCCAAAAATGTAATGTGCAAAGTATTCAATTTCTCGAAGAAAAATATGGGAAATTGACCATTGAATTTATTCTGAAAGAATTAAAAAAGCCAACGCGTGATCCGAGAACACCTTTAAAAGAAATGGTGTCAAATCAGATCGAAAAAATTGAAGATTTAAAAGAAGGCATGCAGCTAACAGGTACTGTAAATAACATTACCAATTTTGGTGCATTTGTAAACATAGGAATCAAAGAATCTGGCCTGGTACATGTGTCACAGATATCAGATTCATATGTTTCAAATATTTATGATCACGTTCAGTTAAATCAGCAGGTAAGAGTTAAGGTTATAGGAGTAGATTTGGAGCGTAAAAGAGTACAATTGACAATGACGCTGTAAACCTTAATAGGCATTTGGAATTTTAGGGCGAATATGCGCGGATGTATTTGGGTTTTGAATCGCATCGTGAATTTGTTTTAGAAATAATTCTTTGTCTCGACCTAAAACACCTTTAAGAACCAATTGATTGGAAGCATGATCACTACGGAAAATCGTTTGATCCAGTTCCAAATGTTGCATAAAAAGTTCAAGCTCTTCAAACAATTCCAGAGTAGTCAACGGGATGAATTCACCTAAATATTTGTTCTGATAATGTGCCAGCCCTTTATGTGCAGTAAGCACCAGAGTGGAAGCGAATTTTGGTTGGGTTTCATTTAGCACTTGTGCAGAGTGAATTGCATGTTGTTTAGTGAGTAACTGACCTCCAACACCATTAATGATCATCACAGAGCTATCCATTCCAGCGTTTTTAGATTTGTTTAGCCCCTCTATGGTAGTTTGGAAAGTTTCTCCCTTCTGAATGGCATGAAGGACCTCGCTATCACCCGATTCGATACCGACATAAAGTAATGTAAGTCCTGCATCTTTCAACTCGCGAAGTTCCTGATGAGATTTCCGAGCCAAATTGCTAGGAGATGCATAAGTGGAAATCCGTCTCAAATTTGGGAATGTAGCTTGTAGTTTGTCCAGGATGCGTAATAATCTTACTGTGGACAAAACCAATGGATCACCATCGGCTAAAAATACTTTGGTGATTTGAGAAGCATACGGAATAAAAGCTTCGATATCCTGAAATATATCTAATTCCTTTCTGGGCTTGAATTTTTTAGATGTATACATTTCACAAAAAGAACACTTGTTCCAGGAGCAACCTAATGTGATTTGAATAATCAAAGAACGTCCTTCGCTGGGCGGCCTGAATAATGGTTCGTGGTATTCAA
This sequence comes from bacterium SCSIO 12643, assembly GCA_024398135.1. Lineage (NCBI taxonomy): Bacteria > bacterium SCSIO 12643. The sequence continues at coordinate 4,081,302 of CP073750.1, read as the reverse complement.
TAGGAAAATGATACATGACGCAAACATAACACAAGTCATAATTTCAACTTACCGGATGCCGTAGTTTCGCGTCAAATTTTGCAAGCTAATGAAAGTGGATGGAGTACAGACCGTTAAAAGTTACTCTTTTATATTGATAGGAAGCTTTATGCTGGCACTGGGAATGGTGGGGTTTTTAGCGCCTAATCAAATTGCTACCGGTGGTACTGCCGGATTGGCGATAGTTTTGCATTACATTATTGATTTGCCGATTGGTGGTCTAATGGCGTTGATTAATGTACCGTTGCTTTTGGTGAGTATTAAATATCTGGGGAAACATTTTGCGTTTAAAACCATTGCTGCAATCGCTTTTATTGCTTTGTTTATTGATGTTTTGGGAGAGATCGTTCAAATTCCTACATTAAGTACGGAGCCTTTACTAGCGACATTGTATGGTGGTGTGGCTGTTGGGATTGGGCTTGGATTTATTTTTAAGGGCGGTGGATCTGCGGGTGGAGGAACCATTATTGCAAAGATTGTCACTTCTAAGATTGATATTAAAACAGGAAATGTTATCCTACTATTAGATTCGATTGTAGTGATTTCCGCTGGAATTGTATTTAACAGTGTGGAGTTAGCTTTGTGGAGTATGATCAGTATTTATGCTGCTTCCAAAGTAATTGATCTGGTTTTGACAGGTAAGCAAACTCAGAAAATCGTACATATTTCATCAATAAAAAGTCTGGATAGCTTAAGTCAGGTCATTAAACAGTCGTTTGGTGTAGGAGGGACAATTGTGAAAGGAAGAGACTTTAATCTCGAAGATTATAAAGACATTATGTTTATCGTAATTAACCGAAATCAAATTAGTGCCTTGACAGATTTAGTGCACGAGTATGATGCGCAAGCAAGATTAATTGTAATGGAAGCCAGTGAGTTATTGGGTGGGGAGCACTAAGATATTATAAGGAAGTTTTAAGTTTAAAAATACGGATTGAACCTCTTTCTAAAATAAGTTCTTCAATAAGAGGTTTGATTTCTACGTTTTCATCTATCAATCTGGAATCAGAATACAGATAAGTAGCTCCCTCTTGAATCATTTTTTGGAGTTGTTTTCCGGTAAGTTGATCATCCTGATATCCCCAACCTTTTTTATCGATGTAATAAAAGAAAATGAAACGGGAATGGTCGTTCCCAGCAACCACTAATGCGTCTTTGGGAACAGAATCTCTCAATTCTTGCTTATAAGCGAACAAATCTGGATTGAATCCTGGTGATTCGGTATCCCATCGTTCATGCATGCGTAAATAGCATGTAACAGGGAGGATGAGCAATAGAAATATATAAAAGTATCGGTAGTTTTTTGCAGTGGAATGAAACAAATGAAATGCACCATAGCCTACCAGAATAAACAATAGTGGATAAAATGGGAACAGGTAGTAATCGTGCACTTTTTCAATGGCTACAGCTTCGTAAAAGTAATAGGTCAGTGCAGCGAGACTAAGTGTTAGAACCAAAATAAACTTTGGATTTTTATAAGCACGTCTTTTCCATAAAAAGTAAAATCCTGCAAGGAAAAATAGAAGCGAACCATAATTGAGGAGTAACTCCGGCATAGTTGATATCAAATTATGCTGGTAATAGTCTAATAATTGGGTCAGAGAAGTAGAATGTCCAAAGAATCCGCTGACGATTACGTTTCCATGCCATTGAGGAATTACAGTTAGGTACCAAAGAACTGGAAGTGGAACAAATAAGAAAGCTCGGAGCGCTATCGAGGTCAATTTTTTTAAGTCTTTTATATTCCATTTGATCATAATATAACCAGCAGGAATAGAGAAATAGATAATGAATGGTAGTTTGCATAATGCAGCAAGACTAAATAGTAGACCACTAAAAATGAGATATGAACTCTTTTGGTTTTGATACCAATAAAAGAAAAGTGCTGTTCCCCAAATAGCAAAACATAGAGCCATATTATCTGGAAGAGGGTTTATAGTGTAATAATAAAAGCTTGGCGAAAAGCTAAAGCCCCAGGCTCCAATTGTAGCTAAAGTCATGTTGTAAAACAGAGCATATAGTAAATGGTACATTCCGATAATGGATAGAAAACCGATAATCAGCATAAAGACTCTGGTGATAATGATTTTCTGTCCAAATACTTTGTATAGAGCTGCAACCGACCATTGCATCAGCGGAAACTCCATTCTAAATAAACCATCCGTATTGCCACGATCGTTTCTGGTCGGTCGAAAGATGTTCATGTCTTCCTCGAAGAAGTTGTTGATTGTTGATTGCGTTTGTGTTTGTCGCCAAACATGAATACTAACCAGGTCTTTATTGAGATGCTCGTAATGCATGAAAATACTAACAAGTATGGACATGATTAGAATAAGATTACGCATTAAAGGATTCATACTAATGAACTGGTATAGCTGATTTTGCCTATGTCACAGACATGTTGAACGACCTTGTCAAAGATATTTATTTATGGTTGAAAGTCATGAAAATAGATGAATTAAGGAATGGATTATTTGATATTTTTATAGAATCGAAATAAGTATTATTAAAATAAATAATATATATAGTAAAAGTAATTTGATAAATTAAAATTATACATAAATGATGTGCAACTTTGTGTCACCAAACTGAAAAATATAGAATTATGAATAGCATAGGATTAAGCAAAGAAAAGTCAGAAAACTTGTCAAATCAGTTAAACGATCTATTGGCAAATTACCAATTGTTTTATATGAATGTTCGTGGATTTCACTGGAATATTAAGGGAAATAAGTTTTTTGAGCTTCATGTAAAGTTCGAAGAGTTATATAATGATCTTCAAGTAAAAATTGATGAAATCGCAGAACGTGTTTTAACGTTAGGACATACACCGATGCATAGCTTTGCAGACTATTTAGAAGCTTCTGATATTAAAACTGTTACAAATGCTACAGGAAGTGAAGAAACAGTTTCATCAGTTTTAGAAGCGTTTAAAACGGTGATCATGAAACAGAGAGTAATTCTTGAGAGTAGTGGAGAAGCCGATGATGAAGGAACACAAGCTTTAATGAGTGATTATATTAGAGAGCAAGAAAAGCTCGTTTGGATGTATACGGCTTATTTAAGCTAAAGAATAATAAAAAAGGGATTCTGTAAGCAGAATCCCTTTTTTTGCTCTTAGGAATATTTATCCAGCCATTCCCGAATAAGGTGTTGGAATTTCACAATTGCATATTCACCTTTTTGAGCGATTGCACCTACACTATAATATGGTGATTGAAGAGATTTCTGTAGTTGTTCGCAAGCATAGATATCTTCTTGCATAAAATCTCCTGATTTCATTGGTTCAGGATCATCCTCTGAGAATTTATTCTCATATTTTTTCCAAAAACTGTGCAACCCTGATTTTAAATATTGTTTGGCAGCTTTGGCTTCTGAAACATCCATAACCTTTGTTCTTATTGTTACAAGTGTCTTATTAGGAGCCAAAGGCAAAACATGAAAAGTACTCCATGTACTTTCACTTTCACTAATTCCTATATTGGGGAAAAACCAGGGCACATATGCACCCATTTGATTCTCCGGAACAGAGTCAATTAATACGTATGGAGATAAATTTTCTACATCTTTTTCATAAGCAGGAATAAGACTTTCATAGAACCAGTAATGTGGACCGGCCCAGCCAAAACGCGCATTTTTATGATCGTACATATCCAAAGTATTTTTATGGAGATGTGATAAATGATAGTGATCGATATAATTATCAACGATTATTTTCCAATTGGCATGAATGACTTTAGAATAGAGTGGTTGCCCATCCTCCTCTGTATATTCAACTAAACTTTCTACTTTATGTGGGCCTAAAAACGGTTGTACCTCAGCAAAATATTCTTCTAAACTTGTTTCTGGTTGTGCATCCGGATGAACAAATAACATCCCTTTAAAAATTCCAACCGAAGCATGATGTAAATTTAAACCACAATCTCGTAGTGGTGTTTTGAGATCTGGAAACTCGGTTTGTTGTTCCGGAATACTGATCAAATTTCCATCAATGTCATAAACCCAATCGTGATATGGACAGGTAATCGCTTTTTGACTTTTGCCTACCGATTGTAGTAGTTGGGTGCCTCTATGTCTGCAAATGTTATGAAATGCACGAACGTTATGATCGTGTCCCATCATCACGAAGATATTGTTTAGACCTGCCTGCACGGTAATATAGTCACCGGGTTTTGATACGTCTTCAACCAATCCTGCAAATTGCCATGTAGTACTAAATATATGTTTAAGCTCAAGTTTGAACCATTCATTTGAAGTATAGGCCTCTACAGGTAGGATATCAGTTCTATTTTTCATTTGTTAATGTGTTACGTTCTTTAGGACTCCAATCAGGTGGTTTAATGAAGAGAAGTAGTTTGTTGGTAAATCCTGATGTGTTATTGAATTTTTGATAAAATCGGGTGATTCCATGAAAGAATACCTTTACGGGATTAACGCTATTTAAAGGTTCAGAGATGCCATATTTTACAGGGGCTACTTCAGGTTCGAAAGTGCCAAACATTCGATCCCAGATTATCAAAATACCAGCATAGTTCTTGTCCCAGTATTCTCTATTTGAACCGTGATGTACTCTATGGTGAGACGGAGTGTTAAAAATGAATTCAAACGGACGTGGAAGTTTTTTAATGATTTCGGTATGTAATAAAGTTTGAAATACCTGTACAAAGACTTCTGCGCTTAAGACGAGAATAGGGTCAAATCCTAACATAACAATAGGAAGAGAAAATATAATTGGAAATATGGCGTCCATGGGACCAAAGCGATAAGCCACGGACATGTTAAAATGCTCAGAACTATGGTGTACCGTATGAGTGGCCCATCCAATTCCGATACGGTGCATCATTCTATGATCCCAGTAATACGCGAAATCAGCCAGTAAAATGACGAATATAATGTTGAATATATTTAGAGGTAGGTAGGGTAAACTAAAGTGCATGTGTACCCAGTAGTAGATTTTAGTGATGGCTAAAATTCCAAGCACATATTCTATGATTAAATATGCGCCAAATGTGATGACATTAGACATAGAATCTAGCATGACATCTTTATCTAATCTTTTTAAGTATAAATACCTGCCAAGCTCTAGAATAAAGAAAGGAACGATGATATAGATGAGGCTTAGATCATTAAAAACGTAAAAGAAAAATTCAACATCATAAAAATTGAGTTCCGGTAAGGAAATGAATTTTGGAAGTATGTGTGGTAATGCACCCAAAAATAGGAGCATTGATGCGGCACGAATAAATAATTTAGAATTGGTCATAATGTGTACTTTGTTGTAAATCAGATGAAAAATGAGGAGTCATTCATCATCGATGCAAAGTTGACCAATGGGGTTGAAGATATTTTTGACCTAAATCAAAAACGATTTAAGCGGCTGAAAAAGTATTTAAATAAAGATGGATGAAAAAGAATATATAGCAAGTAAGGTCCAGGTAACTACCATACTCCAATAAAGTACCGGAGTGTCTTTTCGCTCAATAGGTTCGATAAGATAGGTAGATTGCGATTTTAAATTTTCGATTACCCAGATTGAAAACAGAATTCCCCAAATCCACTGCCAATCCTTTAAAATAGCTATATAGAGAAATATAAGCATACCAATCGTACGCCATTTCGATAGATACTGATTCATGTATAGTTTGTTAGACTACAAAAGTAAGTTTTGTTTCCGCTTGATTTCGATTTTGACATAGGTCAAAAATTAAACTTAAATGCCGATATACGTTTGCCTCAACAAAACCTAACAAATGAAATATTGGTATTACATATTATTTCTTACGGGACTTATTTCTTGTAATTCCTCAACAAATAAATTGATTGGGAAGTGGCAGGTAGAAAGTCCATTCTATAAAGCAGTTTATCAAATAATAAAAAAAGATGGGGAGTTGAAAACTCAGATTTTGTTCTATGATGATGACATATATCGTTATCGATTTAATGGGAAAAAAGAGAAATATCTGTTTCAAAATATCCAGCAAAAAGATGAAGACTTTGTGGATATGGTGAGTGGAGCGACTACATCAGCTAATTCCAATAAGCTACCGAAACTAAAACTTGTACACGAAGACACTTTAAATGTAACTACATACCAAATGAGAAAGCCCATTACCGAGACGTGGGTGAGAATAAATCAAAACCAATCTGAAGATTATGAATAAAACAAAAATGTTGATGTGCATTGTCGTGACTTGTATAGGAATAATGAGTTGCAACAAGCAGGAAATCAGAAATATTGCTGATGTAAAACAACCTGTAGACCCAGGTAAACCCCCAGCTAAATCTGAAGTAGTACCCTTGGATATTAATACCAAAGGGTTTGATTTTATGGAAAATATGCAAGGCCACTGGGTTGGAATTAATCGGGTAATTGCAGACGATTATCCATGGTTTGCATTTGATTATAGAGCAATTTCATCGAACCATGTACATGGGATTTTTGAAGGAGGAACTTTCGGAAACCTGTTCACTACATTTTTTGTCACAGATTTTAAAAATACGCGTACCATAATGGCTAGAAATGGTGGCGTTTTAAATGGAATATATCGTACCAGTTATTTCGTTTTGGATAGTACACATACCGATTTTGATGGTAAATACTATCGCTTTGTGGATGCAGTTGGTGGCGCTAATGTTATGAAGATGGAATTACGTTTTAAGCAGGATAGTATTTACTGGAACGCATATACCAGCAGATTAGGATTAAATGCTCCGGCTTCTCGTCACATGACATTTAAAGCAGAAAGAAGATCAACATCGTTGGCGCAAAATGCAGCGGCACAATTTGGATTCCCTAAAAATGAAGTATCCAAGGACTTTTCTGCAGAGTTTAAAACAGAGGATTTATATGTAAATCCAGGCGCTTCTGAAGCATCTTCAGCCTCATTTTTGGCTCAGGGAACGGATAATAGTGATGTTATATCTCTGGCATACGAAGCACTTGATCCGTATCGAATCGATGAGCAGCCATATTTGTCTTATTTACAAATTGATATGGTAAAAACTGCTTTGATTGAGAATAAAACGCTTTTCGTTTACCTATCGGAAGATCCGCTTACTGATTCTATGGGGTATTTGGATTTTAACAATTTCAATTCGGTATTAATGTTTCCTCAACTGGATGCGAATGAAGATCAGTTTATTGTAACCTATTTACATCCTGGAACATACTACGTAACGATTGTAGCTGATGTGAATGAAGATGGTGCACCCTCAGCGGGAGATGTCACGCATATAAGTCAATCGATAACCATAAATCCATTAGATCAACAACAGATTACCATAGATAACATTACTGTTCAAAATTAGAAATATGCTTAGAAAGTTAATTGTACCATTTGTCATGTTGGTTATAGGATTAAGTAGTTGTACTAAAGCCATTATTGATGAATCACCCGGAGTAACTCCTCCGATTACTGATACTATTAAATACGATCCTGATGTACAGGCGCTGATGTATAACAATTGTGTAACATGTCATGCGGGAGCAGCACCAAGTGCAGGATTAAGTTTAGATAATTATCAGGATACCAGATTTGCAACCGAAAAAGGTAATCTGATTGAAAGAATGAATAGTGTAACCAGTCCAATGCCTCCTGCAGGAATATTACCTGCAAATCAGAGACAGATTATGGATAAATGGGTAGCCGATGGGTTTTTAGAAAAATAAGATGATGAAAATTAATAAAATAGTGATAGCGTTAACAGTTTGTTTGGGACTGAATTGGAGTGCCCAGGCGCAGAAATATTATACCAAATCCGGGATTACAGAATTTAAAGGGTCTGTTGAAGCATTTGAACCGGTAGAAGCAGTCAATCATAATACCACAGCCATTTTGGATGTTGGAACCGGAGAAGTAGCGGCTTTGGTTTTTATTAAATCGTTTCATTTTGAAGTAGCACTAATGGAAGAGCACTTCAATGAAAATTATATGGAGTCTGATCAATTTCCGAAGGCTACATTTAAAGGTAAAATAGAAAACTTTGATATCAATAAAGTCACGGATGGAATCAGTAAATTCAAAGTGAGGGGAAAACTGAGTATGCATGGGGTGACCAAAGATATTGAAGTGTGGATTATGTTATCTAAAGTGGAAGATAAGATTGTTTTGGCATCTCAATTCAAGGTTGATCCGGATGATTTTAAAATTGATATTCCCGGGATTGTGAAAGAAAAGATCGCGGATACCATTGAAATAAATCTGGACTATAATCTACGTCCAAAAAAGTAAAACCAACCAAAATTTGTTTAAAATGACAAGAACATTATTTGTGATATTATTAAGCGTATTGAGTTGGAGTTCAATATATGCGCAGGACGATTTGTTGGATGAGTTAGAAAACAGTTCTGAAGAAGAGGTTTTTGAATATCCGGCATTTAAGGCAATGAAGATTGGTAATTTACAATCAACAAAGGTGGCCGCAAAAGGAGATTGGTACATGTATGTCTCACACCGATTTGGTTCGTTAAAAGATGGTATTTCTACCTTCTTTGGATTAGATAATGCCAATACCAAAATTCAGATGGCTTACGGGTTGTTTGAAGGAGTACAATTAAGTGTCAGTAGAGAATCTTTGAGAAAGACTTATGCGGGTGCATTGAAGTTTAGATTGATGTCACAATCGGATAAATTCCCTGTGAATGTAGTAGGGTATACTACAATCAATGTGAATACTGAACTGACCACAGAGAGATATCCACACATGTTATTTGAAGATCGATTGAGCTATGCGTCTCAGGTTTTGATTTCAAAGCGATTTAGCAATAAATTATCCTTAGAGTTGGCACCTACTTATGTGAGACAGAATTTGGTTTTAGAGAAATTTCAAGATCATAATCAATATGCACTGGGTTTTGGAGGGAGATTTAAATTAAATACCAGACTTTCTTTAAACGTTGATTATGTATACAACTTCAGTAGAGCAAGCGAATCTGTATATAAAGATCCGTTGACGATTGGTTTGGATCTAGAAACCGGAGGTCATGTGTTTCAGCTATTGTTTTCCAATGCACAATCTACTAATGAACCAGGTTTTATTAGCAATGCGGAAGGGGATTGGTCTACAGGTGATATCTTTTTTGGATTTAATATCGTAAGAGTGTTTTAATCGACCATAGCACTCTGGTTTTAAAAGGTCTTAATTTCATTAAGGCCTTTTTTATTTCCCTCTAATTCTACTCAATGTTTCTTGAGAGATTCCCAACATAGAAGCAATGTGTCCCAAATTGGCTCTTTGCGTAATATCCGGGAACACGGAAATGACCAAATCGTATTTTTCTTTCGCTGATAGAAAGTAATAACCCATATAAAAATCGTTTATCAGTGCAATTTGTTCTTCCATAACCAGTCTTCCAAATCGATCTAATTCTGGGAAGTTATTATATAGGTTTTGCCAATTATCGTATGATATATAAACGGTTTCACAATCATCGGTGGTCTCAATAAATTCAGATGAAGCCTTTTTCATCAAATAGCTGGACCAGGAAGTGAACATATTGTTTTCCGGATAAATCCAATAAGTCACATCTTTTCCTTTCTGATAGAAATAACTTCTTACAGTTCCTTTTGTGAGAAAATAAAGCTTTCTACATGTAACACCTTCATCAACAATAAGGTGCCCTTTGGGAAGAGATTCTGTTACAGCAACTTTACGTATTTCGGTCTCAGCTTCCGATGATAATTGAATGTAGGTCTTGATTACTTCTATGAATTCATCCATGCGGCAAATGTAATATTATGCCTTAAGAAATAATAAGTCTGTTATATTAGAAAAATCATATATGAAGTGCATAGAATGTAAGCTGGGTTACAAATTGTAAATAGTAAGTGGTGGTAAGTTTGCATTATCAATGTAAACCGAAATGAAATACATAAACAATATATTTAGTCAGGCCAGTAAACTTTATACCTACGATGCGTATAGGAACCTTGTGAAGTCTCTTTATGAGGAGGGAAAAGTAACAGGACCAATACAGTCAGAAGTATTATTGGATACCACAAAAATGAATCTTCACAGATTTAACAGATTAGAAAATAAGTATCAGGTAAGTGAAGATTTTAAAGCTGTATTAAATCAAATAAAGGGAAATTGGACCTGGTACTTAATTACTGAAGGGTGGTGTGGAGATGCATCTCAAACTGTACCTGTAATTGCAAAAATGGCTGAAGTTTCAGATCGAATTGATTTAAAAGTGTTGTTGAGAGATGATAATCCGGAAATCATGGATAAGTATTTAACCAATGGCGGAAAAGCGATACCTATTTTGGTGGCTATAAATGAGGAGACAGGTGAGGAGTTAAAGCATTGGGGCCCTCGTCCTAAAATGATTCAAAAAATGGTGGATGATTACAAAGCCACTCATCCGGATTTTGACAAACATGATTTTGCTAAAAAACTGCATGTATGGTATACCAAAGATAAAGGGATGGCTGTTGAAGAAGATATAATAGATGTGTTAAACTCAGGCATGGTGAAGAGTAAAGAGGAATTTGAAACTATGAAAGAGAGTGCTTAAGATGTTTTATTAGGGATGTACGTTTTGAGGTGATGTGAATAGAGATGCCTTAAGGTTCTTATTAGAACTTTAAGGCATTTTCTTTTTTATATAAGAATAGTGCAGCATGTAACCATCATAATTCAAACTAAGTTTAATTTTGGAGTTGATTGTGATTAATAGCGCTTCAAATGAAAAATGAAAACCAAGTCAAATGTCCTAATTGTGGAACTTCAATAGATGTACAGGATATTCTGGCACATCAGTTAGAGGAGGAGATTAAACAGAAATTTCAATCTCAGTTGGCCGCAGAAAGAAAGAAGTACGAAACCCAATTTAAAGAGCTTAATAAGGCCAAAGAAGATTTTCAAAAAGCAAAGAAGCAAGCCAATGATATGTTTCAGGAGCGTTTGGAAAAACAACTGAAAGAAGAACGTAAATCTATTGAGAACAAGCTAAAGACAAAACTTCAGGATGAACAATCTGAACAGTTTCAGGCGTTGCAAAAAGAACTGAATGAAAAATCTGAAAAGATTAAAGATTTAAACAGATCAAAAGCGGAAATTGAGAAGCTTAAGCGTGAAAAGGGGGAACTCAAGGAATCTCTTGAAGCGGAAGCACAGAAGAAACTAAGTGAAGCACTGATTGCCGAGAAGGAGAAAATCAGGAAGTCGGAAGAAGAGCGAAATGAACTACGGTTCAAGGAAATGCAAAAACAGTTAGAAGATCAGAAGCGACTTACTGAAGAAATGAAGCGTAAACAGGAACAGGGTTCTATGCAACTGCAAGGAGAGGTTCAGGAATTGGCAATCGAAGAATGGTTGATGAGTAAATTCCCGTTGGATACTGTTGTTGAAATTAAGAAAGGAGCTAGAGGGGGAGATTGTTTGCAAACCATCAATACCAGATCGGTTCAAAATTGTGGAACCATCTATTATGAAAGTAAACGAACGAAAGATTTTCAACCTTCCTGGATAGAAAAGTTTAAAGCGGATATTAGAGAAAAGGGAGCTAACATTGGGGTTTTGGTGACTAAAGTGATGCCTTCTGATATGGAGCGAATGGGAATGAAAGATGGCATTTGGATTTGTAATTATGAAGAGTTTAAAGGGTTGTGTGCGGTTTTAAGAGAGTCTATTATTCAGATCAATGCAGCCATAAGTTCACAGGAGAATAAAGGTGATAAAATGGTGATGCTTTATGATTTCCTGACCAGTAATACCTTCAAAATGCAAATTGAGGCCATAGTAGAAGGTTTTACTCAAATGAAATCAGATCTTGAAAGCGAAAAAAGATCTATGCAAAGAATTTGGAAACAAAGAGATAAGCAGATTGAAAAGGTAATTACCAACACCATTGATATGTATGGTTCAATCAAAGGAATTGCGGGTAATGCTATTCAAACTGTTAAATCATTAGAGTTACCGGGAGCAGAAGAGGAGGAGTTTTAACAGAAAAACATCAACTCATTTGGGTTGAATATTTCGTATTGAATGGCGTAAATAACTAATCCTGCACTGTTACGCGCACCCGTCTTGGCCATTAAACTGTTTTTGTGTCCTTCAACAGTTCTACGTGTGATAAATAACTGATCAGCAATTTCCTGAGCAGTAGACTGTCTACAAATGGCAAGTAAAACTTCTTTTTCACGTTCAGAGAGTACGTTGCTGTCAAACTTGGGTTTTGGTGCGTTTCCAGCAATTTGATGACGCATCACCTCAACATGTTCTTTTGTAAAATAGTGGCCTTTAGTCATTACCGTTTTAATGATTTCTTTTAAATCATCTGGGTTTAAACCCTTTGGTAGAAAAGCATCAATGCCATTTCGAACCATATAACCAATAAAAGATTTTTGGTAGTAGGATGAAATAATGATGACTTTAATATCCGGATATTTTTCTTTGAGCTCTCCGCCTATTTTAACGCCTTCTTCATCCTTCATTCTCAAATCCAGAAGAACAACATCAGGTATAATGTCTACCTCATTGAGTTTCTTCATGAATTCATTTCCTCCATATGCAGTCAGGCAAACATTAATGTCCATTTGTCGACTGAAATATTCGGCCAGTAGCTGAACGATGAGGATTTCGTCATCTACAATGGCAATATTGATTTTACTTTTCATTTTGATTGATTGTTTGTGGTAAAAAAAGAAAGAAATAAGACGTTCCTTTATTGAGCCTGGAGCGGAGTTTATATTTTCCGTTAAGCATTTGTGTTCGCATTTCAATATTACTTAATCCAAGTCCCGATTTATGAGTGTCTGTATCAAAACCAATTCCATCATCTTTGATGATAATGCCCATTGCATTTGAAGTAATGCGTACCATAAAATTTATGGTATTTGCCTCTGCGTGTTTTAAAATATTGTTTAAAACTTCCTGCATAATTCGGATCAATTGAAGCTTCATATTGCTTTCAACTTCTATTTCTTCATGTTCCGAAACGTAATAATTGATTTTAAAAGCCTTTCTGTAATGCGAAATCATATCTTCTACAAACTCCAGAAATTTGTTTTCATTAATCAGTGGAGGACTTAAATCATGAGAAATTCGTCTGGCAGCATCAATACAATATTTGAGCAAATCAGCAGCATCTTTATTGTTGGTAGTACTTTTATTTGAATACGTAAGAAGCATAACAATGTTGAGTTTTGAGATCAGCTCATCATGTAGATCTGCTGCAATTCTTTCGCGTTCAATTTCTTGGACTTTGATACTATCGCTTAGGAGTTTCTTTTGATGTTCCACCTGCATATTTGCAATTCTCCTGGTATCGCTCATCCGCTTTCTGAGGTAGATTCGGGTGAACATAATGAAGAAGCCAATAAGAACCAATATAAATCCTAAGCCTACTGCTAGCCAAATTGCTTGAGTTTCTGCTGTCTGCCATTCTGCCATACCGTCAAAATTAGGTTAACGTATAGTAATAAAAGAAAGACTAAACGCAAGGCCCAAAAGAAGAATACTAACGATACGTTTTCGTTTACCATAAATTTTATGGTTAATGACATAAACATATCTACAATGAGATATAAAATTATGATGGTATTTGTGGTGTATTCGCGTAGCGGAATTATAGATTCTGAGGTTAGTGTTTCCTTAATGTATAAGAAAGATAGTAGTAAGATTACACTATCAGCTAAAAGTCTGTGGTATAAATTGAATTCGTTAAAATCCGATGGCTCCCCATTGATCATTGGAATATGAAAAGATAAAGAAATTAACGTGTAAATGAGATAGAACGAGAACGCAAGAAGTCCGTAATTGATCCATTTTTTTGGCTCTAAGAAAAAGAACTTTTGATATAAAATGGAGAAAAATACAAATTCGACAAACGTGGATATAGAAAGAATAAACAGATTGTGATTTGATGTAATAAACCAGTAACGAGAGGTGATTTCCAATACAAGCGCTAAAGTCAGATATACCAGAATAAGTTTCTCTTTATTACCCGCTTTGGAATATTTGATTAAACCCAAAATTACTCCAACTGTAAGCACAGCTGGAGCAATTAAGGTTAGATATGTCATTACTGTATTAAGCATTGAAAAATATTAATTCACGCCTACAATTAACTGATACTCTACCAGACTTCCATTATGGAATGGAGGAGCCACAAGAGATACATCCGCTAAAGTTTCAAATTTCTTAAACGCATCACCCCAACATACCATGTCTGGTGTATTATCTTCTTTTAATGAAATGGTCATAATTGCATTTTCATTAACCAAATCATCGAAAATATACTTGAAATCTTGCATTGGTACGATGAAAAGCTGGAAAATCCCTGGATTCTCCGGTGTCGGGTTGGTAACAACGTTTTGTTGTAACCAGCTGTTTTTGTTCATTTCCCATCTGAAAAAATACTCTAAACCTTCTTGAGGGGTTAAAGCATCCGGATTTGGATTTTCTTGATTTTCAAAATGTGGAATCGTAGCCATAGGATTAAGCCCATTATTGTAGGTGCATTTTGTTGCATAATCGGCTAATCTGTCTACAGGAACATTACCCTGATAATCGTGAAAAGCATCGATTACATAGAATTCCAATTCACCGGAGGTGCTTACGGCAAGATAGATGTGAACATTGGTTGCATCATCACTCCAGTTTTCGTAAACTGCACGTGGGATGATAAGATTGTTCCCCTGGTTTAGTAGGGAAGTAGCTGTGGCTACATTACAACGGTCACTTTTCCATCGGGCAAGACCTTCCCTGATTTGATTCAAATTGTTTTCATTACTCATAGTGTGTGATTTGAATAAGTTAATAATATTAGTATAGTGTGGCACCAGTTTTTGGTGCGATCTGTGACAAATAGAAATAAAAAATATTGGAATTAAAATACGTGTTTATACGTATTTTGGTAAATGTGTAAAATTACCTATTCCGTTTTATAATCCAGATTAAGTCAGTAATTGTGTCTCATAATTAGTAGTATAGTGTTGATTTTGTTAGAGCTTCAAAGTATTAAAAATTCATTTACTATTCAATTGATTTTTCTAGTAATTGAACTCTTCGTTCCAGAGTTGAAATTCTATCTTCTACATAAGAGTTTTTATAAGACGGTCTCGCCTCATAAAATACTGGGATAGAATCTTCAAAAGGAGGAAATAATAAGTCAGCAGGATCAATGTCTAAATACTGAGAGATATCTATCACTGTTCTAACTCTAAGAGTGCCTTCTACAAACCATAACCGATAACCCTGAGGAGTAAACCCTAAATCAGAGGCCATCTGTTTTGTTGTAAGTCCTTTTATTTTAAGAATTTGTGTGATTCGATCTTTTATCTTGAGATAATCCATAAAAAAATGATTATAAATATGCTCAATAAATTGAGCCTGTATTTTAGATATTACAATGAATTGATAAGTTTTTGGTCTAAAAACAGAAACTATATTCAGAACAAATATAGATTAAGTTTGGTAACGAACGTTGGTTTTTAAGGTTAATATGAAATAAATGTTGTATTATTGAAGGGTGAAAGCAATTTAAATGATGTAGTTGTTGAAGTTTTATTCTGGTGCAATGCGCGATTCTAATTGTTGCACTTTTTCCTCAAGCTCAGAGATACGATCCTCAATGTATTGTGGCGCATAACGATCTCTGTCTTCACTTGCGGAATGAACGGATGGTGAATTCTCTCCAAAAAGGATCAGGCGCGGATCTACACTTAGATACTCTGCAATGTCAAAAATAGTTTGAACGCGAAGTGTTTTATTTAAGAACCAACCGCGATAGCCTTGAGGTGTATAACCTATATCTTCAGCCATTTGTTTAGATGTAATGGATCGTGCTTTTAGAAGTTGTTTGATGCGGAGTTTAATGCTGTTGTAATCCATTATGATACAGGTATTTAAAAAATAAAATTCAAAAAATAGGCAGAAACATAAATGCAATATTAGTTTCATTATGAAATAAATATTACATTTGTGTCGGTATTCTGAATCCGAATACAGAACAAATATAAAATTATGCCTAAAAAAACCATAGTAAAACCGCGCACATTAGCTTTTAGAGGAACCACACGGTATAAGTTTAGCATTCGTAAACTGTATGATAATTTATCCGCCAAAAAGAAACGTTCATTTAATATAGCTCTACAAGTAAACAACATTAGCAGAACAGCTTTTCATTCCTATTGTCATATCACCATGGAGAGTAAGCAGGATATACCCTGTGGAAAGTTAGATGTTATTGCTATGTTACTGGATAGTACTCCGGATGGCTTAAAAAACTACTCGGTAAAAAGATCACCTGATAATGAATATGAGGTTATACAGGTAAAGAAGCAGATGAAGAAATAATTGTTTAATCCTATCAAAATTTAGAGTTATGAATGGAGTCAACCTAAATAAAAAATCCGATAAAACAGATTTGAAAGTGCAAATATCCATGAGAGAGTTTACCCAAAGGATGTTTCTGAGATTAGCCAAAAGAGAATTAAACAAGGATGAGTACATTTTGGCTACATATTATTACTCAAAATTGTTGAATTTAAAAATTCATTTGGGAATGTTTGTGCATACCAACGGGAAGAATAAACTTATCAGCAAGCCACAAGGATATGAGAAATGGTTGGCCAAACACAGACCTGGAAATAGGAGAATATCCGGAGATTGTTTAGAATATTTTTATGCAGATAAAAAGATAATTTACGCAGGTTTTAGGGTAGTGGATGATATTACAGTGCAACCCATCAAATCAATTTCAATAGCTGAAGAGGGATTCTTCATATCTATAAACACAGATATTGAGCCTGTTTATATAAAGTTTGGTTCCCATCAAACCATTGTAGAACATCTGGAGTTTATGGATTTACAATTATCGAGAAACGCGATTAAACAAATATTCAATTGATCATTCTATGATAATGTGAGTGAAGAATGGTTGATTGTAACCACCTACGATACACTTAAGCAGTGAAGAGAGTGCCAGGTTGGTGCTTTCTTTGCTTAGGGTATAAAAAGCGAATCCAATTTGGATTCGCTTTTTTGATTAAGTCATTATTTGGTTATCGTAAAAGATCTGGTTTGGCGCTGTGTTTCCGTAGTAAGAATTACGTGATACATTCCTGCCGGTAGAGTACTTGTGTTGATATCGAATTTTGCAGGACCTTCTGCAAGTACAGATTGATTTACAATCGTTGAAATAAGTTTGCCGGTACTATTATAAATCATCAAGCTAACTGTTTCTTTTTGATCTAAAAGAAAAGAAATTTGTGTTTGTTCGTTCGCTGGGTTAGGGTAAACTTTGAAGTCATCAGTTTCTCCTTCTTCGGTATTAATTGCACCAGTAGGAACAGTTTTGAATTCCTTGCCGCCAGCTGCCCAGGTTAATGTTTCTCCGTTAAATTCGCCACAATTGATATTAACTTCCATGGATGTTGCGTCACAACATGTACCGCATAGGGTGTTTTTATGTACCAGAAGAGTAATAGTATAGGTTCCTGATTGCGCATATTGATGTACTGGGTTTTGTAATGTAGATGATGTCCCATCTCCAAAACTCCAGAAATAACTAGTTCCTGATGATGCTCCAGCCGCATATAAACGAATCGGATTACATAAGTCTTCCATACTTATTCTGGAATGGACATTACACTCTTCACCAAGGCAAAATTCACGAATCGTAGAGACCCATGAAGAACATTCATTCTGAGCAACAACTTTTACCGAATAACATCGTCCAATGATTAATGGCATGTTTGGAGAAGAAGTGAGAGGATTTATTGATGAATAGGCAGAATTGGCTGCCATTTGTGTCAGATTGAAGTTGGCTAATCCAGATTGGGTCATTTCATTGCTGGTTAACCATCTCATATGTTCTGTTTGCGTTGTTAGGTCTAAAATTGATACGAAGTAATTAGTTGCATTAGGGTCTTTAGTGATATTAAGTCTGATATCATGTGAATTACAGATGTTTAATGGATTGTCATTTTCATCGTTTATAGTAAATGAAGGGTTATTTAAGCCTTCACACATTGAAATATTGTCTAAGGCAAAATCATTGAATTGTTCATTAGTGTTTCGTTGGACAATTCTTATTCTGTAAATGTTTCCTATGGTACATGGGAGGTTAGTGTTTCTTGATGTCCAGATATTAAGTTGACCTTCATCCTTATTGACACTATATTCAACAGCGTTTGTAGAATTGTTGACAAGTTCTATGGTTAAATCTATATCCATTGGTTGTCCACTGAATATTCTTGTAATTATATCATAATTAAACGTATAATTACTTGTCGTTGCCGTAAATGTGTTGGACATTTCCCAAACTATTTTGGGCGCATCTTCATCATTATATCCATCAATTATCATGAATTTCCCATTACCTGAAAATACATTCCATCCACTGATTCCATAGCTGGTTGTAACAATATCATATTCACCTTGAAAAGGAGATGATTGCTGCAAGTATTCACTTGTAAAGTCGGTGTTTCCATTTGAAAAGGTTCCATTGGATATTTGTCCAAAAGAAACTTGAGATAGTAAAATAAAGGCTCCAATAAAAGCCGAGATTAAGTTTTTAGTTTTCATAATGTTAATTTAAAAATATAGGTAGCGTACTCTTTTTGGGATTTTCCGCATGCTCCAATTGTAGTCATAATGGGAGGTTAACCCGATTTAGTAACCTAATGTTAAAATTAGCTACTGCAATGTATGGGCTATGAAAACTAAATGTGGGCACTACTTCATGAATTGATAGGGTGACTTCATGAAGGTTTAGTTTCAATTCATAAATGAATCTTATAAGTACAATTGAGAGAGTTTTTCCAGGTTGGATTTGGAAATAGGAATAATATGAGATTGAATTTCAACATATTTCCCATCATGGGTATGCAGTTTATTAACCTTTGACGTATTGATGATATATGATCTATGAATACGTAGAAATTCATTGGAAACCAGAAGTTGTTCCGCGTGTTTTATAGACTTAGATAGAATTAACGATTTATTACCCTCTAAATAAAACTTAGTATAACTACCATCGGCCTGGCAAAATAAAATATCTGAAGGATGAATAAGGTGAGTTCCGTCTAAAGAGGGAATAGGGATGAGTTTAGGTTTGTTGGATTTGGCTTTTTGCGTCACTTTCGTTAAGTCATGGATGCATTTAACCAATTCACGATAATCAATAGGTTTGAGAATGTAATCAAAAGCATGCCTTTTTAATGCTTCCATTCCAAAGTTATCATGTGCAGTAACAAATATGACATGGAAATTTTTTTGAGGAAGTAAATCAATGAGATCAAACCCGGTTTCATCTGCTGATAACGAGATGTCTAAAAAAACAATTTGTGGCTCATTTCTGGAAATAAGTCGATAACCATCGCTAAGCGTATGCGCCTTTCCTATTACGGAAACTTGCGGGCAATATTTGTTTAGAATAAGCTCCAGGTTATTCGCGGCATGTAATTCGTCATCAATTATAACAGCAGTATGTGTGTGACCCATTATTAAGTAGCTAGTTTATACGGTAAATTAAATTTTATTAAAGTGCCTTCATATGGCTTAGTACATTCTAGGTTCTGTGCTTTTAATATCGTAACTTCAGATAATTTAGTATTTAAAGAAGTAATTAATTTAATTCTTTCTTTAGTTACCCCGGTTCCATAAGATTTGGATGTCTTTTTTAGTGTTGTTTTATAGTAGCCTACACCGTTATCTTCAATTTCAAAATACAATGTCTCTTCTTGTTTTTTTATTCTTATAATCACCATCCCATTTGTAGTTTGATGTAATTTTCCATGCCATATAGCATTTTCCACATATGGTTGAATCAATAGAGCAGGAATGAGGCATTTATTTTCATCAATATCCGGGCCAATTTCAATTTTAAAATCAAAGGACCCATTTAGTCTTTTAAGCTCTAAATCTATGTAGAGTTGAATCGTGTCTATTTCATTAATCAGAGTAATTTCAGGAGAATCGGAGTTTTTAAGTACTTGCCGGATTAGTGCAGAAAAATCTAAAAGATAGTCATTAGCTTTTTCAGTATTGTTAGCCATAATAAAATGCTGAATGGAATTTAAAGAATTAAAAATGAAATGAGGGTTCATTTTGGATTGTAAATTCATGGCTTTAAACTTTTGTAGGTCAATTTGAAGTTTGGCTTTTGCTTTGTGTTTAACAAATTGACGCCTTACTATGATTACTGTAACCGTGACAACAAAACATATAGTAAGAAAAGTAAACCACCAGGTTTTCCAAAAAGGAGTTAGAATGGTAAATGGGATTTGAATAGATTCGCTTTCTATGCCATCTACGTTAATGGCTTTTATTCTTAATGTGTATTTTCCTGGAGGGATGGCTAAATAATGAAGATCAGGATTTTTTGAAGTTTGCCAGTTTGAATCCAAACCGGCTAGTTTGTATTTGTATTGGATACTATTAAACGAATGATAGGAGATTCCTTGAAATTGGAAGTTTAAATTGTTTTGATGGGGTGAGAGAATTGGGTTAACAAATTGATCTGTTGGAATATTGTTGATTAAAATATTCTTGATATAGATTTTGGGAGGAGAATTGTTTTTGTCTAAATCATCATATTTTATAAAAGAAACCCCAGAATTTGAAGCTAAAAACAATGTGTCAGATTGTATCCAAATATGGCGAATATCTGGAGAGTTGATCCCGCTATTTGTGGAAAGTTTGTAGCTTTTGGTAAACGATTTGTTTTTCCATTTTAAACCGTTGACACCTTTGTTTGTGGCAACCCAAAGAATTTGATGCGTTGAGTCAAAAATTATCTGATTAATCGTATTGCTTAATAATCCATTATTAGTTCTATATGAGATTATTGAGCTTTGGTATTTGAGTAATAGTCCATTTACGCGAGTTGCAATAATAATAACAGAATCGGATGTCTCCGTGATATCCTGTACAGCTATATTTTGCAGTAAAGAGTGGTTGGTTTGTAGTTCTAAAACATTTTTAATGGTATCAAGTTTGTACAAGCCAGACTTGGTTCCTGTCCAAATGTTATTCTTATAGTCCTTGAATATTTTATTGATTTTTGGTGAGTCTATATGTTTTTCTTTTTCTTCCTGAGATTTTTCAATATTCCAGAAGCTTAACCCAGAATTGTGTGGTGCGTATAAAATTAAATTGGGTTGAAGTTTTAAGATAGCTCTACTGGTAGGTTTAAGAGGAGGGAGTCTAGTCGCATATTCAAATTTTATCCCAATTTTATGGATTTTATTTGGAACTTTAGAAACGTTTAGTTCTTTAGATACGCGTTTAAGATTTCGAGATTTTTGATCTATTTCATATTGACTCATATCTGTAAATCCGAAAATGATGTTTTGGTTTTGAGGAATGACATAATGGATGTTAGAACTCATCCCTTCATTTTTAGTGGAGTAAAAGGTGATATTAAGATTAGGCACGTAAATGATACCGGAGTTTAGCGTGGAGAACCAATATCCGGATTCAAAATCGGAAGAGATTCCGGTAATTGAATATTGACTTAAGATAGACTTTTTGATTTGGAAGGATATGGGGTCATAAAAGTGTACGCCATCACTTCCAGAAACTATGGTGTGTTTTGTTCTTTTATAAATGTTTATGAGTTCTCCTCGATGATTCTTTACTGTGAATTTGCGTTTGAAATAATTCAAGTTTAGAATATAGTTTGATTGTTCTAAAATCGAGGGGATAGATGAAATGTTCTCGAAAATAGTCTGTATTTCCGGTTTGTAACTAGACTCAAAAATGCGGGCAGTTCCATTGGAGTCAATATCCAGGCTAATGAAGTTGGTCAGATCGAGATGCACATTGTTTTTAGAGTCAATAGTGAAATTTGTAATGGTATTGCCTAAGTAGTATTCAGACAGGTATTTAACAATTGTGTCATTGTATTCGTACGGTAAAAAATCTCCATCTTCCAGGTAGCAAAGTTTGCGATTATAGGTAATCATCCATAGGCGGTCTTTAACATCCTGATGAAATTGTAAAACCGTATTATCTGTTAAACCGTCATTTGTAGTGTAAACATTAAACCGATGACCATCGTATTGCGCAATACCTTTATCTGTACCAACCCAGATATATCCCTTTGAATCGTGATATACATCGTATGTTTCTGCACTGGGTAAACCATCACTTACAGAATAATTGAAATAGTAAACGGAAGGGGGGATATCTTGCGAATACCCATTAAAACCCAATAGCATAAAGATGATTAAAGCAAATTTTTTGCTATCATATAATCGAATATTAGTTAAAAGGTTGATACGCAAGTTATTTGTTTTGATTCGCCCTAATTTCGTGTGAATTTTAAATATCAACTATTTATTAATTGATTCTAATTCCATCCAAAGTTCATTGAATTCATTTTCAAAGGCTTTGATAATGTTGAGTTCTGTGTTGATAATAATGTTTTCATAATTTCGGTCCTCCGCACTTTTTGTCCAATTGTAACTGCCTGTAATAACATGCTCATTGTCAATAATACAAAATTTGTGATGCATGTGTCCGTAATGACAATCTACTTTGATGGGGATGTTTCGCTTTCGAAACAAACGAATATCTGATCCCATATCGTACATTTTTTGGTCATCGGTTATAATTTGAACATTAATGCCTCTTAGGTGCGCATCAACAATTTCGGAGCTAATGTCATTGTCACTTATGGTGAAAAGGCAAATTTTAAGATTGGATCTGGCTTGTTGAATATGATGAATAATGGCATTTTTACATTCACTACCCGGACTAAAATAGACCCGAGATTTTTCAATTTTTTCATCATCTAAAACCAATGTAAGCTTTGTAACCGATTCTATCCAGTCGATTAGATTCGGGGTGGGGATCAAGTCGGTTTGGCTTCTGGCAATTTTAAAAATTTCACTTCTTAAAATATGAAGTTCACGCTTGTCAAAGCGCTTCTCGATAATGGTTTCTTTTAAAATTCGTTTTTCACTTCTCGTCAGCGCATGATCCTCGATAGAATCTTTAATAAGTTGGATTACAGTGTTCATTTATTGAGTTTTTGGATTAGTTTTTCCATTTGAATCTCCATTTGAGCTATTCGATCTTCAAGGTTTGAGGAGGTTTGGGGTGAAATGGTTTCTATTTTCTGTTTGACCAGGAAAGCCTGATCAAAGCTAATGTTTTCTTTTTTGATTCTACTTGACTCAGAAATAAAAGCCTGATCTTTTGCTATAAATAAATAAAGTCCGGGAATGTTTATAGAATTATTATGTTCACATATTATGATGTCACCAACATTAAAATTTGATTGAATATGCGTGTTAATTTCAAATGCAATATCTCCATTAATAAATTGATTGGGGAAGTAAACGGTAAATTGATCTGTCACAATTTGCTTTTCAATAAACGAGCTCCAATTCCAGTTATTAATAAACAGTACGGGTTTAGTTGGAGTATCGGTTTTTGAAGTTTGTATTTTAAAATTTGATAACTGATTAACCGTTAGTTCTTTTGATAGCAGAGTTTCAATAGGAATGCTAAAATGTTTAGCAATTTGAAGAATTATGTCTGTTTTGGGTTCAGCTCTTCCTTCTTCGTAAGCACCAACACTGGCTCTGGTTAAGCCAAATATTTCAGCGAATGCAGCTTGACTGAGGTTTTTGGTGGCGCGTATCTTTTTGATGTTTTTTCCAATTTTTGACATGTGGATAAATTTATGCTAATTATTTTTGCATATGCTAATAAAAATAGTATAATTGTAAAACAAATTTAGCATTAATGTTTAAGGAACGGAAAAAAAGGGCGTAAATATTAGAGCATTATGTTCTTGATAAATAGCTTTAAGTATATACCCAAAGAGCAGAAAAAAATCTTAGATTTGATGCTGCTCTAGAAAAGTTTAATTATTAAAAAATAACCAGAAATGAAAGACAGCTTCGAGAAAGTTAAAAATTACCTAATTGATCTTGGCCATTCTGTTACCCTAGAAAATTCGAATGATAATATCTTGGTTGTAGAGGATGAGAGTATCGGGATTAAAAATCTTGTAATTGGTTGTGCCGATCCTATTTTGATTATGGAACAACATTTATTGGATGTCAAAGATACTGATCCGGTGATATTCAAAAAATTATTGCAAAAGAATAGAGATATTATTCATGGCGCATTTGTCTTGGATGAATCAGGTGAAAAATTGATATTCAGGGATACTTTGCAAATTTCGAACTTAGATATTAATGAGTTAGAAGGTTCAATAAACTCGTTGACACTACTGTTGTCAGAGTATTCAGAGGAACTAATACAGATTTCAAAAAACTAAAAAAACTTAGCTATGAATTTATTTAATAGATTATTCAAGATAGGGCAGGCGGAAGCACATTCTGCGGTTGATAAATTAGAAGATCCTATAAAACTTACTGAGCAGGGAATTCGTGATATGAAAGAAGACCTGGATAAGAGTCTTAAAGCTTTGGCAGAAGTAAAAGCCATGGCGATTAGAGCCAGAAATGATCATGAGTCTTATATAGAAAAGTCGAAAGATTATGAAGGTAAAGCGATGTTGCTTTTGAAAAGAGCTCAGAATAATGAGTTAGATGCTAGTGAAGCCGATAGATTGGCTACGGAAGCATTAGTGCTTAAAGAAGAAAATATTAAACATGCAGCTCATGCTTTGACAGAAAAAAATCGATTTGAAAAATCGGTAAGTCAGCTGGAAACAAATGTGAAGACTATAAAGTCTAATATCAGCAAATGGGAGTCTGAGCTGAAAACGCTTAAAGCACGTGTGAAAGTGAGTACAGCAACCAAGAATTTGAACAAGCAATTGGCTCAAATTGATTCTACGGATACTGTTTCTTTATTAGAAAGAATGAAAGATAAAGTGGCGCAGGAAGAAGCGTTGGCAGAATCATACGGTGTAATTGCAAATGAGAGTAGGTCTGTTGATGAAGATATTGAAAAAGCTTTGGATGGTGCAGATCAACTTAAAGCAAGTGATGAACTGGCAGCTCTAAAAGCAAAAATGGGTTTAGATAAGTAAGACATATTCCAGACCTGAACTCCCTTGTTTTCTTAATAAAATGAAATTTAAAATTTAAATGCTTGAATTATTTCATGCTGCTTTTTCGGCAGTGAATTTTATCCCTACGGCTTTATTGGTATTTGTAGTGTTTTATTGGCTCCTGGTTATATTAGGCGCGGTGGATATTAGCTCATTTGATATCGATGTAGATATTGATTTAGATTCGGACATTGATCTGGATGCGGATGCAGAGGTTGATGGAGGGAGTGAAGCTTCTATTTCCTGGATAAACAACATATTGGCATTTTTTAATTTGGATAAAATCCCTTTAATGGTCTTTTTAACTTTTTTGATTTTACCAATGTGGGTGATTTCTATTATGACCAATTATATTCTGGGAAATACTTCATTCATTTTATCACTTGTATTCTTAATTCCAAACTTTATAGTAAGCTTATTAATTGCTAAACCGTCTACTTATCCCTTTGTTAAGATCTTTAGCATATTAGATAAGGAAACTGAGAATACACAAGATTTATTAGGAACTGTAGGTAAAGTGATCATTAGTGCAAGTGATCAAAAACTAGGACAAGGTGAAGTTTTATTATCCGGATCGAATTACAGAATTAACATAAAAACAAAAAGAGGACATATCAAAAGAGGGCAAAAAATGTTGGTTGTTAACCACGAGAAAGACGCAAGTTTTTACATCGTGGAGCCCTATGAAACAATTGACTAAAATTTAATTAACGCTAAAAAATAAAATTATGATGGAAATGTTACAGAATACTGTATTCACTGGAATTGTTATTCTAGTTGTGGTGGTAATAGGCTTATTTGCCATGATTGCCAAATGGTATAGAAAAGCCTCGCAAGGCCAGGCACTGGTGAGAACCGGAGTTGGAGGAACCAAAGTATCTTTTAATGGTATCATGGTCATTCCTGTATTGCATCGTTTGGAAATGATGGATATTTCGTTGAAAACGATATTGATTGAAAGACATGGTTCGGATGGATTAGTATGTCAGGATAACATGCGTGCGGATATCAAAGTTGCGTTTTTTGTACGTGTAAATAAAACCTCTGATGATGTGATTCAGGTAGCACAGTCAGTTGGTTGTGTGAGGGCTTCAGATCAGGAAATGTTAAACAATCTGTTTGATTCGAAGTTCTCAGAAGCCCTTAAAACAGTAGGTAAGAAGTTTGATTTTGCAGACTTATATAATAAACGTGATGATTTCAGAGAAGAAATTCTGAATAGTTTAGGAACAGATTTAAATGGTTATATCCTGGATGATGCGGCAATTGATTATTTGGAGCAAACGCCTTTAGATCATATGGATGAGAAAAATATTCTGGATGCTGAAGGTATCAAGAAGATTATTGAAATCACTTCAAAAGAAAAAATTCAATCCAATTTGATTGAGAAAGAAAAGGAGAAAACGATCACAAAACAAAACGTAGAAGCAAGAGAAACCATCTTACAGTTAGAAAAACAACTTGCAGAAACGGAGGAAAAGCAGAAAAGAGAAGTTGCGAATATCAAGTCCAGAGAGGAAGCTGAAATAGCTAAAGTGGAGCAGGAAGAAAGGCTGAAGGCGGAAAAGGCTAGAATTATTACCGAAGAAGAAATTCAAATTGCAGAGCAAAATAAAGATCGAGAAGTAATCGTTGCTGCCAAAAACAAAGAACGTACTAAGGCTGTTGAGACAGAGAAAGTAGAAAAAGATAGAATGCTTGAAGTAACAGAAAGAGAACGAATTGTAACTCTTGCTCAAATTGAGAAAGAAAAGTCAATTGAGGAAGAAAAGAAAAACGTTCAGGAGGTTATTCGAGAAAGAGTTTCTATTGAGAAAACCGTAGTTGTTGAAGAGGAGAGTATTAAGGATACGAAAACCAAGGCTCAGGCAGATCGTGAAAAACTGGTTGCAATTACAAAAGCTGAAGAGTTAGCTGAAGCCGATTTAGTGCAACAGATTAAAGCCGCAGAGGCAGGTAAAAAAGCCGCTGAATTTAGAGCTGAAAAAGTTCTTATTGATGCTAAGGCCGAGCAAGATTCTTCTGTTCAAAAAGCAGAAGCAATTAAAACACTAGCTGATGCAGAGGCAGCGAAAGAAGCAGCACATGGAATTGCGGAAGCCAAAGTGTTAGAAGCCAAAGCTGAAGCTAGAGAAAAGCAAGGAGAAGCAGAGGCTTCAGTTATTGAAGCTAAAGCGTTTGCAGAGGCTAAAGGAATTGAGGCGAAATCATTTGCACAAGCTAAATCTGATATTGAATTAGGTTCAGCAGAAGCACAGGTGATTGAAGCGAAAGCTGTTGCTGATGAGAAGAAAGGAATGGCTGAAGCGTCAGTAAGCAAAGAAAAATATCATGTGGAAGCGATGGGAATTCACGAAAAAGCTGAAGCAATGAAGAAACTGGATGGTGTTGGTAAAGAACACGAAGAGTTTAAACTGGAATTGGATAAAGCGAAACAGGTGGAGTTGGCTCAAATTCAAATTCAAAAAGATATAGCTGATGCACAGGCAGAGGTGATTTCCAATGCATTGAAAACTGCTAAGATTGATATTGTGGGTGGTGAAACGGTATTCTTTGATAAGATTATTGGAGCGATTTCAAATGGGAAATCTGTAGATAGGGCTATTGATAACAGTGAAACTTTAAAGGGACTAAAATCTCATTTTTTAGATGATATAGAAGGAAGTTCCTTAAAGGAGAAGATACAAAACCTTATTCGACAGTTTGGTATCGATTCTGAAGATTTAAAGAACCTATCGGTGTCTATGTTGATCTTTAAAATGATGCAACAAACTAATGACTCCAAAGAAAAAGGAATGCTTGAAGAGCTATTAAAAATGGCTAAAACAACAGGTATTGATAATGTGACACCAAGTTCATTGGGAATCTCATAGATCAATTTTATATCGTTGATTTTGATGGATTAACCATGAATTTCGTTTCAAGGGAGACCATGGTATGTCCATCAATTTAATACTCTATGTTCATTTCAATAATGTATAAATGACACCTAAATGTTAGAATCTCAAGAAGAAAATAAAAAATCTCAAGTATCAGAATTAGAAGAGGGAACGTATGAGATCATTCTTAACAGACTTGGTAAACATGGTGTGGAATTAAGGCAAAGAATAGATCAGCTTAATTCTGTGCGAAAAGAGTTATTCGGTTCAGTAGAGATGAAATTATTGACTACTGAGCGAATTACGACTGAAAACAAATGTGTTCCAAGAGATATGATTTCTCTGGGTGACAAATTCATTTTCGGATATAATGTGCATATTGGTTTAAGAACCGTGACTAAGTTAAATGATGTTTTTAGCGTATATCAATATGATAATCACCAATTTCATTTACAAGGTTTATCCTGGATAGGTGATGAAACGTTTTTAGATGATTTTAACCAGTTGTATAAATACTATAAAGAGACCCAATTTAATAGATTCGTAGAGATAGGTCCATTTCTGTATATGGTTTTCCTAATCGGAAAAGGAAAAAATGATATTAAAACCTTTAAATGGAGAATAGAAACCAATAAGTTGGTTTATATAGATAACCGAAGTGATCATGAGGTTGTTATTCCGAATCAACATGAGTTTTCTTGGATTCGAACGACCAGAGATATGTATCGAAATGGAGCGCATCCACATGTGTCTATTGAGGACCAGGTGTTTGTTGAAACTATTGGTGGTGATTTAACCATTAAAGTTGAAGATAATACAGATGAAGGTAGAGGCGTATATGAAGAACCGGTGGAAGCTATGGATCAAACTCTGGATGATGCCGAAATAAGTTATGCTATAGTGGGTAATTTGATCTTTTTGAAGATCAAACCTTATAAAGAGAATGATTATCGATACATTCTGTTTAACAAAAAAATATCAGAAGCGTTGCGCGTTGATGCCATTAGAGAGGCTTGTGTGCTACTACCCAATGATCATGGTGTGATTTTTCCAAGAGGATATTATTTACAAAATGGTACGTATAAAATATTTGATCTGGATGTAGATCAAATGCAGTATCAACAAACCATTTCATCATCAAATGGGGAGGATTATCTGTATGTCTTTCATAATAATGTTACTGGAAACTATGTTTTGCTTACGTATAATGTGATTACTCAGGAAGTTTTTTCGCCAACGATATGTCACGGTTATACGCTTTTTCCAAATGGAGAGTTGTGTTATTTCAAGGGAGAGGAAGAAGCACAAAATCATCATGCAATTCAAATATGGGAGACACCATTTAAAAATGAAGCCTTTACCATTCCGGAAAACAAAGATTCTTTAATTTCTAAAATTGGAAATAAAGAGATTGTAACGGTTATGGCAGAATGTGGAGAAGTTCTTCATTTGCTAAAAAAAGAAGATACATATGACAATTTATATGTAGATCTGGTGAAGAAAACTACTGATATTTCCGATTCGTATTATTGGTTGGATAAACAGGAAACATTTAACCTGAAAGAGCCATTAGATGGAATCAAATCTTCAGCTTCATTGGCAATAGATGAATTTGATAAGGTTACCCGGATAAAGAAAGATACAAAGCAGAAACAGTCTGACTTTGAAGTAAAGTTCAAAGAACTCCAGTCCAGGATTAATGTCTCAAAGTTTGAAAGAATTGATGATTTTGTTGAGATTTTAACGCAATTAAGGGTTTTAAGAGGTGAGGTTATATCTCTTAAGGACTTAAGATACATTGATCTTGACATGGTCGATGATTTCGAAACTGAGATTGAAGAAAAGAATGAATTTATTTCTGAGAAGTGTGTTTCGTTTTTATTGAGCGCAGAGTCACTGGATTTTTATAAAAACAGGATCTTAGAGTTTCAGGAAAATGCACCTAAGCTCTCCAAGGTTGTAGAAGTGGATGAATTTGAAGAACAAATTCTAAAAACATCACGTGATTTAGAAATGCTCATAGAGATTGTGAGTAATCTAAAGATTGAAGATGCTACTGAAACGACTAAGATCATTAACAATATCTCTGATATCTATTCGCAATTTAATCAGATATATGCGACCATAAAGCGGAAAAGAAAAGAACTTCAGGTAGTTGAAGGAGAGGCTGTATTTATATCGCAATTGAAACTGATTAGTCAGGGGATGGTAAATTATCTGGATATCTCTGACTCGGTACAAAAGTGTGACGAATATCTGACTAAACTGTTGATTCAATTAGAAGAACTGGAAGGTAGATTTAGTGATTTTGATGAGTTTTTAGGTCAGTTAAACGATAAACGAGAGGAAATTTATAATGCTTTCGAATCCAGAAAAGTTTACTTAACTGATAAGAAAAATAAAAGAATTTCCAGACTCCAAACTTCAGCAGATAGGGTGCTGAAAGGCGTAGAAAATCGTTTGAAGTCATTAAAAACCGTTGAAGGAATTAATGGGTATCTGGCCTCTGATTTAATGGTAGATAAACTCAGAAATGTAGTTGAAGAATTATTGGAACTGGGAGATACGGTAAAGGCTGATGATATACTGGGTAAATTAAAGTCATTGGGAGAAGAAGCTGTTAGGCAGTTAAAAGATAAAACAGAACTGATTTCTGCTGAGGGAAGTATCTCATTTGGACGCCATAGTTTTTTTGTGAATCAACAAAGTTTAGATCTTTCTATAGTACCAAGAGGTGAGGATATGTATTATCACATTACAGGTACAAACTTTTTCGAAAGAATTCAGGATAAAGATTTTTTGGAGACCAAACCTGTGTGGAATCAATCCATAGTTTCGGAGAATGAAGAGGTCTATCGAAGTGAGTATTTGGCCTGGCAAATTTTGTCGCAGTTAGAATCTGAATTTTCTGACTTTTCACAAATACTAGCCTGGCCTAAGGATAAATATGAAGCGTTGATATCGGATGTTATATCTAAGCGATATGATGAGGGATATGTAAAAGGTATACATGATCATGATGCTTTGTTAATTCTTAAAGAATTAGTAAAGATGATTCAAAGCGGAGGTGTACTGAAGTATGCTCCGGAGGTTAGAGCCTGTGCAATCTATTACTGGCAATTTGTAATAGATTCGGATTACAAAAATGTGATTTTAAGTCAGATCAAGAGCGTGGGTAATATCCAAAGCGCTTTTCCGGATACAAAAGTGTATGATGCTTTGGTATTGGAATTAGGTCAACAAATTGAAGCGTTTATTGAGCAAAGTAATATTTTTAATAATGTGCACGGCAATGATATCTCCGGGTATTTATTTGCCGAATTGGCACATGATAATAAGTTTTCCATAAGTAAAGAATCTTATGCTTTAAGTGAAGCATTTCATACCTATTTGAAAGAGAATAAGAAGACAAAATTATTCTCGAATTCTATTACCGAGCTTCGGGAAGCATCTTCAAAATATACGATCGCTAAAAGTTGGTTAAGCGCATATGCTGAAAACCATTTGGAGTATGCTGATGAAGTCTTATCCGAAGCAGCCGTTGCTTTAATAGGTGATGATCATGGAAAGCGAAAATTGATCAATGTCGACCTGAATTCTAAGCTAGAAGGACTTCAAGGAATTCATGCAAGAATTAAAGAGCAAGACTTAACCATTAATTATCATGACTTTGTTAGACGTTTAAGAAAGTTTGAAACATATAATATCCCGTTTTATCAACAGTTTAACCATCTGAAGCGTGAATATATTAAAGGTTATAAAGAAGAATTAAGACTTGATGAATTGAAACCTAAGGTGATGAGTTCGTTTGTGAGAAACAAACTCATAAATCAGGTTTATCTGCCATTAATTGGGGATAATCTTGCAAAACAAATTGGTACATCTGATGATAATAAGAGAACTGACTTGATGGGTATGTTGTTGCTGATTTCACCTCCAGGGTATGGTAAGACAACCTTAATGGAGTATATAGCCAGTAGGTTGGGCATTATATTCTTAAAAATAAATGGTCCTTCACTGGGACATGAAACAACGTCTCTTGATCCTGAAATGGCTCCAAATTCTGCTGCGCGTGAGGAAATTAAGAAGCTGAACTTAGGTTTGGAAATGGGAGATAATGTGATGATATATTTGGATGATATCCAACATTGTCATCCGGAGTTTTTACAAAAGTTTATTTCCTTAAGTGATGCGCAAAGAAAAATTGAAGGCGTATATAAAGGAAAGTCAAAAACTTACGATTTAAGAGGGAAGAAGGTATGTGTGGTGATGGCTGGTAATCCATATACCGAGAGTGGTGATAAGTTTAAGATTCCTGATATGCTAGCCAATAGAGCTGATATCTATAACCTGGGAGATATCATTGGAGAAACCGATGAAGCATTTGAATCCAGTTACATTGAAAACTGTTTAACTTCGAATACAACCCTTAGAAAACTATCAGGTAAGAGTCAAAAAGACTTGTATCAATTGATGGATTGGGCCAGCACCGGAGAAAGAGGAGATTTAGAATTTGAGTCTAATCACAGTGTTGAAGACATGAATGATTATGTTTCGGTATTAAAAAAGTTGATCAAGGTAAGAGATATCGTGCTTCGAGTGAATAAGGAATATATTAAGTCCGCAGCAATGGAAGATCAGTTTAGAAAAGAGCCGCCATTTAAACTACAAGGATCTTATAGGAATATGAACAAAATTGCGGAAAAGATTGTTCCAATTATGAACGATAAAGAATTGGATTTGCTGATTTTAAATGCGTACGAAAGTGAATCGCAAACTTTAACCACCAGTTCAGAAGCAAACCTGTTGAAATTTAAGGAGATGGTAGGCTGGATGCGGGAAGAAGATATCTCCCGATGGAGTGAGATTAAGACAAAATTTCAGAAAAATCAGAGGTTAAGAGGCTTTGGTGATCAAAACCAAATGGCCATGATTCTATCCCAGATAGAACGTGTATCAGAAGGGTTGATTGGAATTAAAAATGAACTTTCAAAGAATTGAATTTAATAATATAAAATACAAACTATGGTGACTAAAGAAATTAAGAAAAATCACATTGCCAACTTAATCAAGATTGCAAAGGCAGATAATAAATTAACTCAAGAAGAAGTTATATTCATTAAAACCGTTGCGATCAGGTTAGGTTTATCCAGTGCTGATTTCAATGAGGTTGCATTAAATGTAGAGTCTATTAAGTCTGAACCGCCTGTTACTAGTGACGGGAAAGTTCAGGTGTTGTATGATATTCTGACTTTAATGAGCTTAGATATGACCGCAGATAGTGAGGAGGTTGAAATCTGCAAACATATTGGCGGTTTGATGGGCTTTACTGACGAACAATTATCCAAAGTGATTCAATTAAGTATTGATAATTTGGATAAGGTGCTTTCCAAAGAACAGATGGAAGAGGCCTTAAATTAATTCCAGAAGGAGAGTGTAAAACTCTCCTTGATCTTACTTATTACACACAAATAAATTAACTAATATGAATTCTATTTCCGTAGACCCGAACACATCTCTCATATTGGCTTTAATTAAAATGGCACAGGCTGATGGATCTGTGAGTCATTTTGAGCAGATGAATATTACCATGCTATCAAATACTCTTGGAGTAGACCATGGAGTGATAGCGACTTTAAAAAAAGATCTGGATCAGGTATCTATTGTTCCACCAGAAACTTATGAGCAAAAAACAGAGTTTTTCTGGAGGATATTAACCATGATGAAGATGGATATGTACGCTCATGAAAAGGAAATCCAGTTATGTCATGATCTGGGAATTGCATTGGGACTCCCTAGGCATGAGGTGGAGGCTTTGGTTCATTACATGTCATTAAACCTTAAAAAGTTTATTTCCTTAGAAACCTTTGAAAAGCAACTCGCGGATTTTAAAAGTAATCCTGAGTTTAAAGCTAAAAAGAGTTTAATGATGCGTTTGCTAGATTGGATGAATTTGAATATCTAGACTATTTCTTTTCGAGTGAAATAATCTGTATTCCTTCCCTGTATACAGGTTCTTTGGTCATTCCACAAGCAATTTCTTTTTCATCATGTGGAATTTCATAAGTAACCGCAACCTTTACATCATAATCCAATTTAAACCCGGGGTCAATTACATTTTCATTTAAAGGTTTGTATTCTACCTGATCCATAACGATGATGTAACCGCAGCCATCTAATGCATAGTCACCTGTCCATCTTAAAATGGCATCAGGATGATGTTCTTCCATATTCGGACAAGAAATGCTTTCATCGCATGAGGAAGAAAAAATACCAATTGAAATTAACGTGAAGAAGATAAGATTTTTCATGTGTTAGGTTTTATGTGGCTCAAATATAAATAGTTAAATGCTTCTAAAAATAATTTTTAATGAATAAAACATAAAAGAGAAAAAAAATATTGAAATAAAAGTAGGGTATGGCAGGATTTAAACGGTGTAGTATAAGTGAGTGAAAACATTAAACCTTAAAATTACATAATGAAAAATTCTGGAAACCGGATGGGCATATTGGCTTTAGGCTGTTGTGCTGTATCTCTGTTGTCTTGTCAGAAAGAAAGCTTGTCTCCCGAAGCTGCTGTTGAGGCAGATATTTTATATGATGAAGCTTCCCTAACTTTACCTGTTTCAGGTTATCAAACAAATATTGTTTCACCTTTAGCATTAAACAATTCAGATTGTTATTCTGATGGAGTTATCGAATATTCAAAATCCAACGAAGTTTTAGCGATTGTTGATTTTGGGAATGGCTATGTTAGTGAAGCTACAATTATTAAGAATGGTAAATCTAGTAAACTAAGTTTACAGCAAAATAAGTCTGATTTCAAAAAAGTAATTATTAACCCGTTGGTAAAAACAGAGGATTGTAATTACATTGTTCAAGGAACTATTAAATATTATTCAAAGAATGGAGAATGGGTAGCGACCATTGATTATGGTGACGGTACTTGTGATGAATGGGCTACCAAGAAGTGGAAAGGTGGAAGTAAAACATTCAGTTTGAATAAAAAGAAATTAAAGAAATAGTTTGAACTTGATATAAATAACTGATTTTTATTATAACTTTAAAAGTCAGGGTTTTATGTTGGAAATTTTTTGAAATTTGAACAAAGAAGAGTTTAAAAAAATATATAATCAATATTTTGATTCCATCCGGAGGTATGTGTTTTATCGGACAGGAGATGCTGATTTAGCTACCGATATTGCCCAGGAAACATTTATCAAAGTATGGGAAAAACAATTTGATTATCACCCTAAAAAAACTAAGGCCCTTTTGTATAAAATTGCTTTTGATCTATGTGTTAGCCATTATAGAAAAGAAAAAGTTGCAGGAGAATATTTAAAAGAAATTAAGTTTAGTTTTTCCGGAGGTTCGTATGACAATTATGTGGAATACAAAGAATTAAAAAAGCACTATGAGTTAGCACTTGCCCAGCTTACAGAAAAACAAAGAATTGTTTTCCTGATGAGTAGATTTGAAGATTTAACCTATAAAGAAATTTCTGAACGACTTGGTATTGGAGTAAAAGCCGTAGAGAAAAGAATGAGCAATGCATTGGCCGAATTAAGAAAATTAATAATAGTGTAGATGAATATTGACGATTTAAATACCACACAAAGCCCAAAAGGGTCTGAAGACCTTAAGTTCTTTCAGAACGCTGATATCCCTTTTGATGAGAGTAAGGAGGAGATTTGGGACAAAATTTCCACGCAAATTGAGAACGCTGTGATTCATAAACCCAAAACATCGTTTTTATCAGCTTTATGGTTAAAATTAGTAACCGCTTTTATAGTTGTGATAATCACAGGAGGATTTTTGTTTATTCAGTTTTATTCTATAGAAATTAAAGCGGATAGGGGAGCTCGAGAATCTCATGTTTTTCCTGATGGATCAACCGTTGATTTGAATGCGGACTCCAGAGTTATATATAATCCCTATACATGGAGTAGCCAGAGGAATGTGACGCTAACCGGAGAGGCTTTTTTTGATGTAAAAGAAGGGAGCCCGTTTAAAGTAGTTTCTGATAATGGGGTAACAAAAGTCCTGGGAACCCGATTTAATATTAATACAAGAGATGATGGGTATAAAGTATATTGTGAAGAAGGGGCGGTAAGCGTTTTTTCTGTGATATCTCAAAAGGATTTAAGAATCTCGGCTGGAGAAATGGCGGTTTATGAGGTAACCGGAGTTGGTGTTATTGAAAAGAATATGGGAAATGAAGTTTTATCATGGAAGTCGAATAAGTTTAATTTTAATAAAGTACCATTAGATAAAGTATTGACTAACCTGGAAATACAGTATGATATTACCATATCGAAAGAAATAAATGATATCTCAAATTATTCATACACAGGGAGGTTTAATAAAACTAAATCACCAGAAACTGCATTAGATATCATTTGTCAAAGTTTTAATCTTACTTTTACGAAGTTGAATTCAAGGAATTATAAAGTAACAGCAGAGAGATAGTGATAAATAGTATTCTACGTAAGTTACTTAGCTCAGTTATCTTATGTGGTTTTGCATGGACGAGCCTAAGCGCTCAAAACATCGAAATTAAAGTAAATCAAGAACCCTTAAATGAAGTGTTATATAGCCTTGGACTAACATACGATTTTCAGTTTTCTTTCAGTGATAATTTATTAGCGAATTGCGTTATAAGTGATTCTTCTTCTTATGAATCTATGGATGCAGCCTTAGAAAGTCTATTGGCACATTGCGATTACGAATTTAAAGTTACCAATGATGTTTTTGTGATTTATTTAGAGCAGACAAGAAGGAGGAATACCAACCAGAAAATTTTATACCTGTATAGAGACCAGGGGATAGATAGAAAAAGCGAGACTTTACCTTATACTAGTATTATAATTAATGGGACTTCTGTCTATAATGGAACGAATGGCTATTACATTTATAGACCCAATGAAGGAATCATCTAACCCTCTTTAGGTTTATTCGCTGATAAATCTGAATTGAGCCCCCTATATTTAACCGTCTTTTTAGCCGTATTATGGCAAACGTAGATGAAAAACAGGTAAACGTATATTCTTAAAAAATGGATTAAACGAAATCGAATTAACCCTCGTTAACAGCTCCAAAACATAACTATGAGAAACATTTTTGGAGCCTATATTTTAATACTCTTTTTGAGTTCCGGTTCTGCTTTTGCGCAAACAAAATATAGTATTAGCGGAAATATAAAAGATGCCGCTAATGGAGAAGATTTAATCGGAGCAACTGTCCGCGTTGTAGAACTATCGGGAGTTGGCGCAACGTCCAATGTGTATGGATTTTACTCACTTACACTTCCAGAAGGGAATTATACACTGGAATACTCTTTTGTGGGTTATATAACAATCAAAAAGGAAATTACCTTAACTCAAAATCTAAAGATTAATATGGAGTTGAATTCTAATACTGAAGTATTGGATGAATTGGTGATTACAGCTGATAAGGAAGATCAAAATGTGACTAAAAACGAAATGAGTGTCACCAAGATTACTACAAAGGAAATAGAATCGATTCCTGTAATTTTTGGAGAAAAAGACATTATCAAGGTAATGCAGCTTACACCAGGAGTTAAATCAGCAGGAGAAGGGAATAGTGGCTTTTTTGTAAGGGGAGGAGCAGCTGATCAAAATTTGATATTACTAGATGAAGCACCTGTATACAATGCCTCACATTTATTGGGTTTCTTTTCAGTGTTTAATTCAGACGTGATTAAAGATGCTACATTGTACAAAGGGGGGATGCCAGCCAAATATGGTGGGCGTGCTTCTTCCGTAATGGATATAAAAACGATTGACGGAAACAGTAAGGAACTTGCGGTAAAAGGCGGGATTGGACTGATTTCATCAAAGTTAACGGTGGAAGCCCCCATTGTAAAAAACAAGGGGTCATTTGTAGTTTCGGGACGTAGAACTTATGCAGATTTATTTTTAAAACTCTCAAACAACGCTGCGCTCAGAAACAACCAATTATATTTTTACGATTTTACGGCCAAGGCTAATTATCAGGTCAGCGAAAAAGATCGGGTGTATGTATCCGGATATTTTGGTAGAGATAATTTAGGTTTTGGGAATACCTTTAGTTTCGATTGGGGAAATATCACAGGTTCGCTAAGATGGAACCATATTTTTAGTGATAAATTATTTTCAAACACATCCATCATCTTTAGTGATTACAACTACAAGATCAATCAAAGCGTAGGTACGCAATCTCTGGTGATCAGCTCATTAATTCGAGATTGGAATTTTAAACAAGACTTTGGTTATTACCTTAATGATAAGAATACTTTGGAATTTGGAGCTAATGTGATTTATCACAAATTTCTTCCTGGATCTCTAACCGAAGGAGAGGTGAGTACGCTTAAACTTGATGATAAAAATGCTTTAGAAAGTGCTATTTATGTCCAAAATAATAGTCAGATCAATGGCGTTTTTTCTATCAACTATGGAATCAGATATTCTCATTTCAATCTGGTAGGGCCCGGGACAAAATATGTATTCGATAGTCAGGGGAATACTGTTTCTGCTGATAAGTATTCAGCGGGTCAAAGCATTCAACAATACGGTGGAATTGAACCACGAATTAATCTAAAATATCAATTAAACGATGTTAGCTCGATCAAGTCATCTTATAATAGAAACTATCAGTATATGCATCTGTTGTCTAATTCTACATCAGCACAACCTAATGATATCTGGGTGCCAAGTAGTAACAATATCAAGCCATTAATTGCAGATCAATTCGCGCTGGGATATTTCAGGAATTTTAAACACAATATGTATACTTTCTCATTAGAAGGATATTACAAGAATTTCCAAAATCAGCTAGATTATATGGATGGAGCTAATTTATTTTTAAATGAAACCGTTGAAAATCAATTGGTATTTGGAAAAGGATACGCCTATGGACTTGAGTTTTTGCTAAAGAAAACCAAAGGCAAATTTACCGGATGGTTAGGGTATACGTATTCACGTAGTTTCAAGAAGATTCCTGAGATTAATGGAGGTTCGGCTTATCCGGCAAAACAAGACCGTATTCATGATATTTCCATTGTAGCGATGTATCGAATTAATGAAAAACTACGATTGGCTGCAAACTGGGTGTATTACACCGGAAATGCGGTGACATTTCCTTCCGGGAAGTATATCGTAAACAACCAATACGTACCATATTATACAGAGAGAAATGGGTATCGAATGCCAGATTACCACAGGATGGATATTGGGCTAACCATAGACGGAGATAAATACAAATCGCATAAAGACCCTAAAACCGGAGAAACAATAAAAGTAGCAAAGAAGGTACAATCCAGTTGGAATTTTTCAATTTACAACGTTTATGGAAGACAAAATGCATATACCATAACATTTAGACAAAACGAAAATAACCCGCTTCAGTCTGAAGCAGTGCAAACCGCATTATTCTCGATTGTTCCTTCGGTGACATATAATTTTAAGTTTTAAAGAAATGAAAAGAAATATAATATTCATGTTAATACTACTAGGTAGTGTTTCATGCGAAAAGGTGATCAATGTAAACTTAAATGAGAGCAATCCCCAATATGTAATTGAGGCGATACTCTTGGGTGGGGTGAATGATTTTGAGGTTAGAGTGACACAAACTACAAATTACTTTGATACCACACCTCCCAAAATCATTGAGAATGCGGTCGTCACGCTTACTGATGAAAATCAAAACGCTTATACACTGCAATATGAGCAACTGGGTATGTATCGTCTGAGTCAATTTAATGGGCTTTCGAATATGGTTTACACATTAAGAGTGGATGTTGGGGGTAAAACGTTTGTGGCGCAAGGTGTTATTCCGGATCAAACCGCTATAGAAAATGTTACTTTTGAGGTAGAATCTGATCCGTTTGAAGGAGGTGCAGAGCAAAGCGTGATCAAAGTAAGTTTTCAGGATCCACCTAATATTGAGAATTTTTATAGAGTGAATTCATTTTCTGATGCTTTGACAGGTGATAATAGCGTATATCGAAGTGATTTGGGATTTGATGGACAAGTGATTACTGAAACATTAACTAATCTAAATGAATCGGGAGACACAATAGTGGTTGAGCTAAGATCTATCCACAAAAGTTACTATGAATATTTTAATACTTTGGACAACGCTATTGGAGATGGTGGGTTTGGAGGAGGAGCTGCCCCAGCTAATCCAACAACAAATTGGTCCAATAATGCGTTAGGCTATTTCGGCTGTGGAAATTCAAGTTTTCAATTGGTAACTGTACCATAAGTTTATGGGAATATTAAAACAGAAAGTGTTTAAGGTCATCTTACATGTAATGGTATGGATGGGTGTTTTTGTATTGGTAGATTTATCTCTACCAGTCCCTTTCACAAAGATTCCGCATGAATTCCATATCAAACTATTCTTATCAATTTTAGTAGCAAGTGGGATTTATTATCTCAATGTGTACTTGCTGATTCCCAGATTGTTATTTAGGAAAAAAGTGGGAGCGTATATATTGACCTTATTTATTGTTATTGGGAGTGTTTATGTTGTTAATTTATCCATATCACATGCCATTGATTTTGATCAAACCTTCAAAAAACTTGATAAGTATTTTGAAGAGCATGAAGATTATGAAGAGGAGGACGATAAGGAAGATGTTCCTACCATGATTGCTGTATTTGCAGTAATACTTGGTGTTATTAGCTCTTTTGCTTCACAGCACTATAAACGCGAGGAAGAAAGAAAAAAAATAGAACAGGACAGAATTGAAGCAGAATTGGCTTTTCTTAAAAACCAGGTGAATCCGCATTTGTTTTTCAATACGTTGAATAACATTTATGCCTTAATTCAAATAGATCAGGAAAAAGCTCGAAAGACCGTTTTACAACTATCCCAAATCATGAGGTATGTGTTGTATGATTCTGATAATCCTAAAGTGTATTTAAAACACGAATTAGATTTTATGAGAGAATATATAGGCTTAATGAAAATTAGGCTAAATGAAAAAAGTAAGATTGTCCTGGATATTGAGGATGATATCGATCAATATATTTATTTGCCACCACTGATATTTATTGCATTTGTAGAAAATGCATTCAAGCATGGGGTTAACAATGATGGAATTGCCAATATTCAGGTTGCCATTTATCAAGTTGGACAAGATTTGTATTTAAATGTGGATAATACTAAAGGTGTAAACAAAGAAAAAGGAGGAGTAGGGCTAGCGAATGTTAGAAAGCGATTGCAATTGATTTATGATGCGGATGATTATCATATCAGCATTAATGATACGGATGAGCAGTATATGGTTGAACTAAGAATTAAAGTATAGGATGAATTGTGTTATTGTAGATGATGAGCCGTATGCGCAGGCATTGATCCAAGAACATGTATCTGCGATCTCAGATGTGTTTGTAAGGGGTGTTTTTTTCAATCCTATTAAAGCTTTAGAATTTGTGCATAACAACGATATTCAAATTATCTTTTTGGATATCAATATGCCCGAAATTAGTGGGATGGAATTGGCTGAGTCTATTCCTGAAGATACCAGAATTATATTTACAACCGCATATGCCGAGTATGCGGTTAAAAGCTATTCGGTAAATGCGTTAGATTATTTAATGAAGCCTATCAATTTTGAACAAGTAGAAGGGGCAATACAAAAAGCCAGAGTCTACTTTAATTTGAAATATCAATCCGATGAATCTGACTATATTTATGTGAAATCAGAATACAAGCAGGTTAAGATCTATTTTAATGAGATTTTATATGTTCAAAATATCAAAGACTATGTACGTTTTTATTTAAGTAATGGAAACAAGATCATGTCGTTGATGAGTTTGAAATCATTAGAAACGACATTGCCGGATCACTTTATTAAGGTGCATAGATCATTCATTGTGAATAAGAGGAAAGTGGGTGAAATATCGACAAATAAGTTGAAAATTGATCAATATGAAATTCCGGTGAGTGAACGCCATAGGAAAATAGTTAAGTCATTAGTTATGAGTTGATAATTTTGTGGGTGCGTAAAATTACTTATCATAAAAATTACGTATTTATACCCTAGAAACATGGCAAATCAGATTTTAAAATTGTAGGGTAATTAATATCAAACTCACTAACAATTTTATTATGAATGATTCAAATCAATTAACCCGAGAAAAAATGATGTTGGCGATGGCTTTTTTAGCCGATGCCGAATCCGGAAAGCATGTAAAACTTAACCGATATAAAACGGAGACTGAATGCTGTAAATTAATGAATATGGCGTTTCAGGAAAAAGCCATTTCCGAAAAGATTGGAAATTGGACCTGCTTAAAGGTGTGGATTCTAGGTAGCTCGGAAGAAGAAGCGCGAAATACCACAATGATTTTTGAAAATGAAGCAAAAACAGAGTTGATTATCGGAGTGGCGGGAACCAATTTTATTAATAGATATGATTGGTTTACGGAGGATGTTGAAACGGAAACATTGGTGCCTTGGAACAACGGAATTATCCACAGGCTTAATTTAGATACCCATCATGATAAAGGGTATATCGCAACAGGTACGTCTATTGCGTTAAAAAATACCTGGAATCTGAGAGATAAAAAAATGATTGGGGTCAAACTAGATCATTGGTTAAAAGAATATTTGTCTGAAACCCCTACAATCAAAACTGTTTCGGTTACCGGACATAGTCTGGGCGGTGCAATTTCCCCAGTATTGGCACAAGCTCTGTCTGATCATCAAAATCTATGGAGTTCAAATCCTGAGATTCAAATTGAGTCTTATATCTATGCAGGACCAACTCCTGGAGATACGAATTTTGTAACATTTATGGAGAATGGTGATGTAGATATACATTCCGTTTACAATAAAAATGATGTAGTTCCACATGCCTGGAACCCGGAAATGATCACTCAAATTTATGGCCTTTTTGAACCATATTTACCCAATGCAAAAACACGCTATGGAGCTATTGTGAATGCTGTAATAGATTGGATAAAAGGAAAGTCTAAAAAAGCTTTAACAGATGGACATTTATATCAACGTTGGAGTGTAGAACAAACATTTGAAGCAAGTATACCCGTGCAGGAAATACCACATAAAGCAGTACAGGGTTTTGTTGATGTACTAATGCTGGATTTAGAAGCGGATAAAGAGTCCAG
This sequence comes from bacterium SCSIO 12643, assembly GCA_024398135.1. Classification (NCBI taxonomy): domain Bacteria; species bacterium SCSIO 12643. The sequence goes on along the minus strand of CP073750.1, from coordinate 4,038,259 downwards.
AGAAAGCTTATGTAGAATCTGTGCCATTCCTGCGGTAGATAAACAAGTTCAGATAGTTGAGCTGATGCCGTATTTGGAATACCTGGCAAAGTTCTTAATGGTACTTGGCGGAGAACATGTTCAGGCGTATTTCAATTACATCGGAGATGAGATTTTTGTGAATAAACTCAGAGAATATTTGAAAGGTGGTACCATGCAGATTTTTGGTATTCAGGTATTGAACAAATTATTTAAAGAGATCGGAAGCGCGCAAACTGTTTCAGAAATAGATTAATTTTTAGTTAGTATGTAGACCCACTGGCTCTTATTCTGAGAGTCGGTGGGTTTATTGTTTAAGAACAGTATGTTTCAATAAACCCTTTTTTATACACCCGTCCAATGGCTAAAGCTGTATCCTGAATAAATACCTTACCACTCGAAATTTTAGTGATATATCTGGTGTTGATGATGAATGAGCGATGAATTTGGTAGAAATCGGAAGAAAGCAAGTTTTGCCAGTATTTAAGAGAGTAGGAGGTCATCAATTTTTGATTTTTAAGATATACATGGGTATAATCTCCATCCGACTGGATATATAAAATATCATCAAATAAAACAGTGATGTACTCATAACCGGTCTTAACCAGCGTAGAGTTAGGTTTGGACTCTTCCGGGGTTGTTGGTTTTTGGGTATGAAGTTTTTGAACTTTGAGAACAGCTTTAGAAAAGCGGTCAAACGAAAAAGGTTTCAATAAATAGTCTGTAACGTCAAAGTCGTAGCTTTTTAATGCATAATCAGGAAAAGCTGTCGTTAAAATCACATGTGTTTCGATAGGTAAAATGGTCAGAAAGTCTATCCCGGATAATTTAGGTAAATGAATATCCAGGAAGATGAGATCTACAGAACTTGATTTCAAATAATCCAAAGCCGTAATACCATTATTGAATACGTGATCCAGCTCCAGAAAAGAAGTTTCCTGAATGTATCTTTTCAGAATTCTTTGAGCAGGTTCCTGATCTTCTATGATGATACAGCGAATCATTCTGTTATTTGAATTTGTAAAGATACATGATATCTGTTTTCATCTTGATCGATTTGGAGTTGGTGACGGTCCGGATACACCAGATTTAAACGACTTCTTACGTTTTTCAATCCAATTCCTTTTGATAGATTATCTGTGTTGGAGACTTCATCATAAGTATTCTCACAATCAAAGAATAATGTACCATTTTCAGTTCGAAGATTAATGTTGATTTGAATAGAATCCGTTTGACTCGAAAAGGAATGTTTAAAAGCATTTTCAACAAAAACAATTAGAATCAGCGGAGCTATTTTTTGATGTGATAAAACGTTTTCAGATTTAAAATCGATTCGTGCATCTTTATGTTGGATTCGATAGAGGTTAATAAACTCTTCTAAATGAGAAGATTCATCTTTCAGAAATACAAAATCCTGTCGACAATCATACAGCATATATCTTAAAATCGTTGATAGTTGTAATACGATTTGTGGTGTTTCAGGAGAATTCTCTAACGCATGTGCATAAATATTGTTGAGGTTATTAAATAAAAAATGCGGATTGATTTGTGCGGTTAAAAATTGGAGCTCATTTTCAGTCGCAATGCGATGTAATTTTTCGATCCTACTTTGTTTATCAAAAGCATCCAGGGCGAATTTAAATCCAACAAACAACATCATGGGAGGTGTAACATCCACAAAGGTGAGAAATGCATTAAAATATTGTGCACGTGTATCAGGATAGAAAATCTGCTCTAAAACGAATTCCTCAACCACCGCAACGTTGATGAGTATCAATAGCGCATAAATCCAAAATTGGGTGTATTTTTTTTGATATAAAAAACGAGGAATTAATACATAATTAACGATGAGTGAGGCACCAAAGTAATTGAGAATAAACGCCAGATCAGACCATCTGATTTGTGGATGCTTTTTGTCATAACCTACAAATAGAAACAACAAAATGATCAATACACTCCAGTAAAGAATTTCCTTTTTATATCTCTGAAACCATTTTGACATGTAGTGCAAAAGAAATTGATTTTTAATGATTTTTGAATAATGATCGTCCAACAACCAAAAGATTAGGATAAACGACATCATACAGTTTAAAAATACAGTTTGTCTATAAAGGAATGTCGTTCATAGAATTTTTTTTATAAAGTAGTTAATTCACCGTTTTTTTGCTTGCAAATGAAAAAATAACATGAAGAAGATATTCGTACTCGCATGGACTGTTTTGATGAGTAGCATAATACAAGCACAGGGGCCAAATGCTTCCGGGATTGAAGTTTCCGGTAAAATCATCGAACACACTTCAAGTCTCCCGGTCGAATATGCTACGATCATGTTATTTGATGCAAACGATAGTAGTTTGATCACTGGAACAATATCTGACTCCACAGGGACATTCAAGATGTTTACCCAAAAGAATCAATTTTATGTGAAGGTTGATTTTATTGGTTTTCAATCTAAAACAATTACAGATTTTGCGATTCAACAAGGCAAGGTGAGATTAGGGGCGATCAAGTTGATGCAAAATCAAAATGAATTGGGAGAAATGACTGTGGTGGCTGAGAAATCACAAACGGTGTTTAAGACAGATAAACGTGTGTTTAATGTAGGTCAGGATTTAATAAGTGCTGGCGGGACCGCTTTAGATGTGTTGAATAATGTGCCTTCGGTTGATGTGAATATTGAAGGGGCAGTAAGTTTAAGGGGCGATCAAGGGGTATTGATTCTTATCAATGGGAAACCATCCGTGTTAACGGATGGTAACTCATTGGGTACCATTACGGCAGATATGATCGAACAAGTGGAGATTATTACGAATCCATCGGCTAAATATGATGCAGAGGGAACTTCCGGAATTATCAATATCATTTTAAAGAAAACAGAAAAGAAAGGTACCAACGGGGCAGTGAGTTTGAATGTTGGAGTACCACACAATCATAGTTTAGGATTTAGCTTAAATCATAGAACAGAGAAATTGAACTTATTTACGCAAGTTGGAGTAGGTTACAGAAGATTTCTTTCCCGGTATTCAGGTGAGACTTTATACAAAGACAGTATCCCAAGAACACTGTATACGCAAGGAGCCGGAGAGAAGAATGAGCAGTTTTATAATCTGATTTTGGGAATGGATTATTATATCAATCCTTTGAATGTGATTACAATATCCGGGCGTTTAGGTTATGAAATCGAAGATGAAAATGCGGATATGAGTTACAATACGATTCAGTCACCGGATTTATTACTCTCTCAGATTTCCAGAACAGATTTAACCGAAGCTGTGAATCCCAAAATGGAGTATGAATTGACATATGAGAAATCATTTGAGTCTCATAAAAAGAGAAAGTTCTCAATTGATATGGTAAGTTCCTTTTTTGGAAAAGATCAATCCTCAGATTTTGTAAATCAAGTTATTGCAGGAAGTGAGAATGATTTAAAACAACGTACAACTACTGACTTTTACCAAATGCGTTATACTGCGCGAACTGACTATTCACATCCTTTATCAGATAAATCGATGATTGAAACCGGATTGAAGTATGAGTTGAATCAACTGGTAAATGATTATGCATTTTATTCCTGGGAAAATGAAACCTGGATCAATGATATTAATTTCTCCAACAAATTTGACTACAACCAAAGTGTTTATGCGGGTTATGTAACTTATGATCAGGAGATCAATAAATTGGGGATAAAACTAGGAGGTAGAGTTGAACATACCAATATTCAAACGGTTTTGGAAAATACCAACGAAAGAAATACGCAAGATTACACGGACTTTTTTCCAAGTGCCCATACGACATATAAGTTTTCAAAGAGTTTTAGTTTACAAGCAGGATATTCCAGAAGAATCAATAGGCCAGACCTATGGGACGTGAATCCATTTTTCTCATACCGTGATATGTACAGTATCAGAACCGGAAATCCGGATTTGCTTTCTGAATACACACATGCTGTAGAAGTGACCTCGCTTAAAATCTGGAATAAAACTTCATTAAACACTTCACTTTTCCATAGAAGTACATCAAATGTGGTGACTCAGGTAAATAAGACCATTGATGATTTGATTGTAACGACCTATGAAAACGTAGGGAACAGCTACACCAATGGAATTGAGTTTAATGGAAAGGTGGAGTCTATAGGTTGGATGACCATTATGATCAATGCGTATTTCAGTCATTATCAGAGAACGGGAGTGTTTGAAGATGTAAACTTTGATTTCTCTAGTTTTTTCTGGTCGGGTAGATGGACTTCTAAATTTAAACTACCACGTCAGATAGAAGCTGAAGTGAGAATTCGTTATCGCTCAGATTATGAAGATGTACAAAGCGTCACAAGAGCGCGTACCGTGATGGATTTAGGAATGAAAAAGAAGATTCACAAAGGGAAATTCGTATTACATTTAACTTTAAATGATCTGTTTAATTCCAATAGAAGAATTGAATGGACACAAGTTCCGGATTTTGATCGTTACTACGAACGTCAGAGAGTGGGGCGTAGAGTAACACTAGGAATTAGCTATGCATTTGGAAAAGGAGAAGCGATGGAATTCTCAGGTCAAAAAATGTTTTAGGAGCAATTTAACTTTAGTTTAATCTGTATTCAAAATTTGCCTGTTACCTTTGGCCGATGCATCGATTGGTAATTTTTTTGAGTATAATTCTGATTATAACTTCAGGATGTGAGCGAAGAGGATGTACAGATCCATTGGCGAATAACTATGACATTCAAGCTCGAAAAGATGATGGAAGTTGTAATTTTTCCACGACATGTGGTACGAGTTCATTTTGTACAGATCAAAAGCTTGTTGATGGGAAATATTACAATGTGATTACCGGAAGAATCAATACGGATTTTACAATGACCTCGGGATATAACTGGATGCTGGATGAAGCAGTTTATGTGGAATCCGGGAGTATTTTGACTATTGAACCAGGAACGCATATATACGGAAACCCAAAGGGAAGTGCATTTTTGTCGGTTCAGCGTGGAGCTAAAATTTACGCATGTGGAACTCCTGAAAAGCCAATTGTGTTTACATCTCCGGTTGAAAACCCTGAATCGGGATTATGGGGTGGTTTGGTCATCAATGGATCAGCACCAATCAATAATGGACTTATAGCTTATGGAGAATGTGGTACCGGTGAGTTTGGTGGAACTGATGTAAATGATAATTCAGGAGAGTTATGTTATGTAAGAGTGGAGTATGCCGGGAAGTGGTGCACCGGAGAACTGAATGGATTTACCTTTAATGGTGTAGGTAAAGGTACCAATTTACATCATTTACAAGCTTATAAATGTAGCGATGACGGTTTTGAATTTTTTGGCGGAACTGCACATATAAAATACGCGATATCATCCGGTGCGCGAGATGATGGGTTTGACTGGACCTTTGGGTGGCAAGGTAGAGCACAACATTTGGTCGTAGTTCAGGGAGATGAAGGTTCAGATCGTGGATTTGAGGGAGATAACAATGGAAATGAACATGATTTAGAGCCATATTCAAGTCCAATGATCTCTAACGTAACCATGATTATTAAAGAAAGAGTTTACGGGACGACAACAGGTGTTAAATTACGAGCTGGAACAAAAGGTGTATTTACAAATATGTTGGTAAAAGGCCCTGGTGTTGATACAAGAAGTAATGGTATTGAAGTAAATGATTCGTTAACGACTTATCATATGAACCTAACCGCGTTAAAAGTGAAGAACAATCGCGTATTTAACTTTCAAACCAATTGGAAAAATTGTGATAAATTCAAAAATGACCCTACCAATTCATCCGATCCGGTATCATTGAATGGATATATCGGAATAGAAAAAGATGGAGCAAGAAACCCTAGGGAGCTGTATCCATGGTTTGATCCTACTGAATATATAGGAGCGGTTTCACCTGATAATGACTGGACTCAGGGCTGGGTAAGAGCGCTTTAAAAATATTTTTTATAAAAATTATTTTGATTTTATGAATTCGCAGTTAGTTTTGCGGCCAGTAGCTCTTTGTAGAATTTAATGATCAGGGAGGACCAAGTTATGATGTACTTTATTCAACATACAACCAAAGTAATCGGGAAGGCTTAGATTTAGAATCTGGCTTCAATATCTCCTGATTCATTCGATCAGGTTATCTCAACCCTTCGAATCATTTTACATTTTATTTTTTTAAGAGTCTAATCAGGCTCAATAACCGTGTTATGGATTTATATCTGGAGATTTAATGATCTTCGGAATAGACCTGCACAAAATATTTGAATGCCATGGGCACATCAAAACTTAAGATCAGAGATCTAAAGCCATTAGACTTTGTATCTGATGTCGCAAAGAGTCTGGCTCTAAAAGCGATCAGGCACAAAGACTTTAAATTTTTATCAAAAACAGAAAAACTAGAAATATTAGAACATGTATTATCAAATCCAAATGAATATCTGGAACATCATATTTTTTCAAAGTTAGCTGAGCATTTAACTGATGTAGAAGAAGATGAGTTAGATTATAAGGTGTTTGAACTGAATAAAGAATCTAAACCTTATCGGGTTTATGGACAGAAGTTTATAGATCAAAATACCATGAAACAAATGGATCAGGTCATGAAGTTACCTGTTGCAGAACATGGTGCTTTGATGCCAGATGCACATGTAGGTTATGGATTACCTATAGGAGGGGTGTTGGCTACCCAGAATGAAGTAATTCCATATGGTGTGGGGCTGGATATTGGTTGTCGGATGTCTTTAACCATTTATGATGTTCCGGCCAATTATATCGCAGGAAATAAGCATAAAATCAAAAATGCGTTACAAGAACAAACACACTTTGGGATTGGTACCATTCAAAATCAATTGGACGATCATGAAGTATTGGATCGGAATGAGTTCCATGAAATTGAACTTTTAAGACAATATCACGGAAAAGCGATGAGGCAATTGGGTACTTCAGGTTCTGGAAATCATTTTGTTGAGGTAGGAGCAGTAGAGTTATCCGAGTCCAATAACATGGGCCTGCCTGAAGGCAATTACGTTGGTGTATTAGCGCATTCAGGCTCCAGAGGTTTGGGTGCAGCGATTGCAAGTTACTATACACAAGTCGCTATGGATACCTGCATTTTGCCTAAGTCAGCAAAACACCTGGCCTGGTTGGATTTAAATACTGAAGCGGGTATGGAATATTGGATTGCCATGAATCTGGCAGGAGATTATGCCCAAGCATGTCATGATGTAATTCATCAGAAAATGTCCAAATCATTAGGATTGAAGCCATTTACGAGGATTGAAAACCATCACAATTTTGCATGGAAAGAAATACAATCCAATGGTGAGGAATTCATTGTCCACCGTAAAGGTGCAACTCCGGCTAAAAGTGGTGAATGGGGAATTATTCCATCATCTATGACTGCTCCGGGATACATTGTATCAGGTAAAGGAAATGCCGATGCCTTAAACTCAGCCTCACATGGAGCTGGACGTAGATATAGCAGACGAAAAGCCAAAGAGTGTTTTACCAGAAGTGATCTCAAAAAGAGATTGAAACAGGAACGTGTAACATTGATTGGTGGAGGTGTAGATGAAGCACCAATGGTGTACAAAGATTTAGAGGCAATAATGCCATATCAAAGTGAACTCGTGCAAGTAGAAGGGAAGTTTTACCCGCAAATTGTGCGTATGAATAAAGATTAGAACAATGAATAAGATATTTCAAATCACAGCAGGAAGAGGTCCTGCAGAATGTAGCTGGGTAGTGGCTAAAGTACTTAAACTGTTTATTAAGGAAGTAGCTTTTAATGGTTTTACATATAGTGTTTTACATCAGGTGAAAGGTGTGGAGAATACCACGTTGAATTCTGTAGCCATTCAGGTGGACGGAGCGGAAGACGCGCTCAGGGAATTCGGTAAAAACTGGATAGGAACAATACAATGGATCGGACAAAGTACCTTTCGAAAATACCATAAACGTAAGAACTGGTTTATTGCAGTAAATGAATTGGATCTAAGCACGACTTCCTTTACGATTTCAGATCGTGAGATCAAATATGAAGCCATGCGATCAGGTGGTCCGGGAGGGCAACATGTCAATAAGGTGAGTAGCGCAATACGTGCCACTCACATACCTACAGGGGTGTTCGTGAAAGTTTCAGAGAGCAGATCACAACATCAAAATAAGAAGTTGGCTAAAGAAAGGCTCATTCAACTTCTTAAGATTCGTGAATTGGAAGACAAGAAAGCAACGATTCAATCCACCTGGCAAAACCACAATGAGCTACAAAGAGGAAATCCGGTACGTGTTTTTAATGGAGCAGATTTTAAATCTACCTATCAGTCTAAGAGTTATAAATCCAAAAGGCAAAAACATAAACTGGAGCTTAAAAAGTTGAATTTTAAAGATTAAGAATCATGGCAATTACATTGGCAGATCAATACTATTTAAAAGCAATAGACGATTATCCGTACAATTTAGAAGAATCGATTGAAAACTTAAACTACGCTTTAAGTTACGATCCTGAACATGTAGGGGCGTTGTATTTGATGGGACGCTTGTTTATGGAGTATTTGGATGAAAGCGCAAAAGCGGAAGAATACTTCCAAATGGCTATTTCAATCAATCCAACAAACTATAAAGTAAATTGCACCTATGCGAAACTATTGATTACTTTTAGAGAGTATGAAAAAGCTGAAAATTTGATTCAATTCACCCGCGATATCAGAGGAAGCAATCCTTTGGAATTGTTGCGTTTAGAAGCATTTTTAAATGAGCATCAACGTTTGTTTACACGAGCTCTTGATTTATTAGAGCAAGCTAAAGATCATGCTTTTAACAATGGGGTAATTGAAGATATAGAAGATGATATAACTAGAATTCGTAGAAAAATAACGAATTCACAACCTTATAATTGGATTAATTAAATAAGATTTTAACCATGGAAGAAAACGACTGGATCCTACCATTACATGTCACATCCATTCCACCCATATTTAGATCATACGATACAGGAGGGCTGTTTACTAACTGTATAAAGTGTGATCGTTATTTATTGGAAGAAGGGACGTTATACCTCATAGAAAAGGCATTTAAAAGTTATGTGGGGTTTGACTCGCGAACCACTATATTCGAATATGCGATGTGTATGGACTGTGTACAGGATATGCATGAGGAATTATCCGTTTCATCAAGGAACAATATTGAAGCTTATTTTTCAAAGCATACGGACTTTGATGAAAGACGTAAGCAGTTAAAAGAAACCCTGGAAGTAGAAAAGTGGCTGGAAAACTGTATTGTAACCGGAAACAAACCGGTAGAAGGTGGAGAGTTCCAAATCTATGGTCAATGCGATGGCCAACATTTTATGTATCATGATTTCCCATATATGATTTCAGGAGAGGTTATTGATCAAATGATTGATTTAATGTCAGATAAAACCATAGATGAATTAAACAATTTTAAAAATAACATTACGCAAGGCCCACCGGAGTTTCAGGAATTATTAAACTCTGGTGGAGTGCGTGTATTCGTGTAAATCAATTCATATTGTGATTTGGTTAGTTCATATCGAGATTTGGCGAGTTGAATGATTAATAGCCGGTACACGGTGTGTGCTCGAAATACTTTTGTGTTCAAATCATAAATACATTGAAATGAATACATTAAAATTGATGTTGGGCGTATTATTTACGCTAATGCTGGGAACAACAGCATGTGCACAGGAAACACAAAGAGAAGTTAGTGATGAAACGAAAGCGAGAATTGAGCAATATTTTCAGAAGCTGGATTTAAATGAAGACCAAAAGCCTAAATTCGAAGAAATTACGATTAAATATGCAAAACAGATGAAGGTTTTGCGAGATGATACATCTAAATCCAGATATGAGAAATATAAAACACTGAAAACTATTCAAGGCAATAAAGACAAAGAAATGAAAGCTTTACTAACTAAGGATCAGTATAAAGTGTACAAAGAAGCACAGGCTGAAATGCGTGAAGAATTTAAGTCACGCGCGAAAGCACAGCGAAATTAACGTAGTATAATATTAACTTTAAGGCTCGGTTTCCGAGCCTTTTTTGTATGATGATAAAAAATAAGTTGCTTCTGTTCATTGCGTTATGTTTTTCAATCTTGATTAACATGCCGCGGATTGTATTTATTCTGAATAATCCCATTCAGGATTTTGGAATGTTAGAGATGTCCTGGGCTGACGTTATTTTTAGATGTATCTCCGTATTTCTGTTCAGTTATCTGATTTTATGGCTCAATACCTCCTTGTGGTCAAATAAAAACATCTTAACCAAAGTATTTTTAAGCTTTGGCGTTTTTATTGTCTGGAGGTTGATTTATAGAGTGGTAGATCATTTTATAGAGTTTCATACCGTGATCAGTCCACGTTTTGATGCCTTTGTGTATTTACTCATTTTGATTATGCTTCTTGTAGTAAGTTATACGATCCATTTAAATCATCAATCTAAAAAGGATGCAATAGAAAAGGAGCGGTTAAAACAACAAGGATTGCAAAATGAGCTGACCGCGTTAAAGAATCAAATGAATCCACATTTTTTGTTTAATTCTTTGAATTCATTGAGTTTATTGGTTCGGAAAGATCAGGGGTCCGCGGAGAAGTTTATACAAAAACTGTCATTTCTATATCGTTATATTCTACATAGTGCGGATGAGGATCTGGTGTCTTTACAGGAAGAGATGAAGTTTTTAAAAAGCTATATTTATCTGATGCAACAGCGCTATCAGGAGAATTTTGAGGTGTTAATGGAGATTCCCGAAGATTTGGGAACTATAAAAATCCCGTCATTGGCGCTACAGTTACTCGTTGAAAACGCAGTGAAGCATAATGAAATATCTAAAAGACACCCACTTAAAATTGAAATTCGTTATGATGGAAATTTCTTAATCGTACAGAATAAAATCCAATTAAGAACAGGGTATGTCGAAAGTATGGAGAAGGGCTTATCTAATTTAAATTTGCGTTATCAGTTATTGAAAAATACGGAAATAGAAATCGTGAATGATGCACATAATTTTATTGTAAAACTACCAATAATATGAAGGTGTTAATAATTGAAGATGAGTTATCTGCATATGATAACTTAAAGTATTTATTGGGTAAGCAGTCGGTAGATATGGAGGTAGAAGATGTGATTGATAATGTGAAAGATGCAGTGGATTATTTTCGATCTGATCCTCAGTGTGAATTGGTTTTTATGGATATTCATTTAGCCGATGGAATTTCATTTGAAATCTTCGAGCAGGTAGAGGTTAAAATTCCCATCATATTTACTACAGCGTATGATCAATATGCGATTCAGGCATTTAAGGTGCATAGCATAGATTATTTACTGAAGCCATTGGATGTAGAATCTGTTGCGCAAGCGTTAGATAAGTATGAAGATATACGCAACCAGGAAGATGCTTCACAAAAGTTACGTGATATGATTCTGGACTTAATGCCTTCGAAACGTGTGTTTAAAAAAACGTATTTGGTGCAACAACGTGATAAATTGATACCTCTAAATGTCAATGATGTCGCTTACTTTTTGCTGGAAGCCAGTATCGTAAAAGCATATACGTTTGATCAAAAAGGATATATTCTGGACAAGAAACTGGATGAAATAGAAGCAGAGGTGAACCCCAGTGAGTTTTTTAGAGCTACAAGACAGCTTATTGTACAGCGATCTGCCATTGAAAATATGCAAGTGTATTTCCAGGGGAAGCTCATATTGAATGTAAAACCCGAACTGGAAGAACGTATTATCATGAGTAAGGCAAAGTCCAGAGAATTAAAGCGCTGGATGAATGAAATGAGTTAATTACCGGTTCTGGTCAGTTAATCTATCGATTCGGTCAGTTCACTTCAAAATCCCCGTTTAGCCCTTTATAGCAAGGTAATTTCGTTCCATCAAACAATTAATTATACAATTATGGAAGCGAAATATGCCAAAGTATTATCACTGATATTCATTTTACTTATTCTATTGGAAGTGATCTGGTCGTGGTTTAAACATAAAAAGAATTACAACCTAAAAGACACACTTTCCAATTTCTTCATCATCGTGGTGGGTCGTCTCTTAAAACCAGTTTCATTAGCCTGGGGAATGTTTTTATTTCAATGGGTGGAACCCTATAAAATCTTTACCATTCCTAAAACCGGATATACATTTTTGATCACATTCCTGATTGTGGAATTGGTATACTACTGGTATCATAGACTGAGTCATGAAATACCTGTATTATGGGCTATACATCATACACACCATTCTAGTATGTGGTTTAACTTATCTGCAGCAGGTCGACTGAACTGGTTGGGAAAGTTTACCAGTGTGTTGTTTTACATTCCTTTGGTTTTACTGGGTTTTTCACCTCAGTTTATTGTAGGAAGTCTGGCGATAAGTTTAATCTATCAGTTTTTACTACATACCGAGACCATTGGTAAATTGGGTATTCTGGAAGGAATATTCTTCAATACACCCTCAGCTCATAGAGTGCATCATGGATCGAACCCGGAGTATTTGGATAAAAATTACGGAGGGATGTTGATTATCTGGGACCGTGTTTTTGGAACCTATATACCAGAGGTAGAGCAGGTAAAGTATGGGGTGACGACAGGGTTTATCGGACACAATCCGTTTATGATCATTTTTAAGCCACTCCTGGATTATATCAAACAGTTGGGAAAGAGAACTTCTCATTTAAGTATTTGGATCCTGGTATTTGTAGGAATAGGAGTAGGTGCGTGTAGTCAACCGGAACCAGAGCCAACAGGAATCTCTGAAGCTGAAGCCGCAGAAATTGTGGCAACATCATTGGCTTATAATACTTATGGAATGGCTTCTAGTGTATATGCGGTGAGTCACGAAATTGATTCAGGTGTAAATTGTAATGAACAATGGAGTGACTCTGGAACTGCGCATTATACTTCGATTTATGGACATGTCACTTCCGAATATACCTATGATGAAGATTATGCCAAGATTTGTGGGGACTATGAAATGGTACATTATCAAGTGAAAGCCAGCCAAACAATAGATGCGGTCTATTTTAGTTCGTATCAGGATGTAGATGCGTTTTTTACGGTGACCGGAATGGAAGATTCATTAACGATTGAGTATTACAGCGGTGCTTATTCATATACCGGTGAGCGATTTTCTAAAAGCTCTGGCCAAACATTAAAAGTGTCTTACCAGATGCAATTTAGTGATTTACAAATTGACAAATCCACTTATTATATAACTGGAGGGCAATCCGGTTTTGATATTAAAGTAGATTCGGATATTTCTGAGAGTTACAGTGGAATGGTGGTATTTATTAATGATAAAGAGGCGCAAATTAGTTTTAGCAATGGGAATACATATTTGCTGAATTTAGAAACCGGAATGATTTCCGTTTTGTAAGTAAAAAAAGTAATAAAAAAGCTCGCATTGAAACAATGCGAGCTTTGACATGGATGGTGCCTTAGTTTTGCGTATCACAATCACAATACTCTCCAACTGAAGTATCGATTTGATCCTGACAATTTTGTTGTCCGGTGACTTCGTAAAGCGATTGCCCGGAGGCATCTTTAACCGTACATCTTTTTTGATCTGTTTTTGTGCAGGAGTATAGCATTAGGCTCCACGCCATGAGGGTGAAATAGAGGACTTTATTCATGAGTTTATGTTTTAAGGAAAGGTAACGCTCAATGAATAAAACGTATTGTCAGACAAAGTCAAATTAATTTATTGTGTGAATTTGGAAGTTTTTTTCAGGTAAAAACCACGCATATTGAAAGCAGGTGTTTTTACGCTAGGGGAGTTAAGAGGAGCTTAGTAAACTTGTTGTGTAAAGTAACTATCCGTTCATACACAAGCTAATCATCGCCTACTTTACTATATCTGAGAAGCTTCATTCTAATACCTGGGATGAAGCTTTTTTTGTGAATATAAACGAAGTGGTTGGGGATGAAGCAACCACTCCGTTTCTCCACGACACAAAATAATCTTTACATAGAGCGAATCAACATATCATTATTTTCTAATTCGTCATCCGAAAGGAAGAACACGCCCAGGTGATTTCTAAATGCCTGATCCATTAACTTTAAAACCTTTACTTTTCGCTGAAAGGACATATTAGAATCTGATATTTCCCGGAGGAGTTCTTCTTTCAGATGTGCTTGTGTAGAATCCATCGTTATCTATTTGATCTGAGCATTTCAATCCACGTACCAAAATCAATTTGAACTATAAATCAATGGGTTATGTTTTTAGTGTGTGTCGATAATTCCAATGGATGGAAAATCTGAGCGTTTTCTGGAATTAATTATGTAGTAGACTACGTTTTTGTATATTTGCGTAGTTAACTACGTATTATGGAAAACGATTTTGTGAAAGAGCTGGGGTATCTGGGATTTACGATGCGACTTAAGCGCATCAGCGATACACTCATGCACGAGGGGAGACGCTTATATAGCGAATTGGATGTGGACATTGAACCCAACTGGTTTGTCGTATTTAAACTCCTGCAATCACGAGGGGCTATGACCGTGACGCAGATTGCAGAGTGTGTAATGATGGCACATCCTTCGGTGATTACGATAACGAATAAAATGCTCAATGCGGGATATCTGGTTTCTGAAAAAGACCCGGAAGACTCTCGTAAGAGATTATTGGATTTATCGGACCGTGCAGAGAAAATGCTGCCCAAATACGAAAAGATCTGGGATGCAGGTGAGTTAGGGATCGAAAAGGCTTTACAAGGCCTGGATCCGTTGCTATTTATCACTGAAATGGAAAATCGATTTGCCCAAAGCAATTTTAAACAACGAACATTAAAAGAATTAAAATCATAAGTTTTATGAATCAATCAAAAGTGCGCATCGTACCATTTGATGCGAGATATACCCATGATTTTACACAACTCAACTTCGAGTGGTTAGAGAAGTATTTTTATATAGAGGATTATGATAGAGAGGTATTGACACAACCTCAGAAATATATTTTGGATGCCGGAGGGTATATATTCTTTGCGTTATTGGGAGAAGAAGTTGTAGGAACTGTGGCTCTGATTCAAAGAGGAGAAGGCGTTTATGAATTATCTAAAATGGCGGTAACCGAAAGGTATCAGGGGTTAAGAATTGGTCAAAAGCTGATGTATAACTGCATTCATTTTGCCGGACAAAGTGGATGGGAGAAGCTATTCTTAGATTCTAATACGGTTTTGACCCCAGCTATCACGTTATACCATAAAGTGGGTTTTAAAGAAATCCCGGTTCCGGAAGATACACCGTATGAACGCTGCAATATTCGAATGGAGTTGTATGTCTAATCGTTATAGCGGACACTGAGCGTCTTGTGCTGAGCTTGTAGAAGTAAGCCGAAGAGTACGCCTAAAGGCAACTAACTTACCTCCACACCCTTCGGTACCAATTCCTTTACTTTATTCATCACTTCCAGAGGGCTTAGCAAGTATAAGGCCTGGCAGCCATCATTGCAGATTGGAGTGTAACCATGAGATTCTGAGAAATTACATGCCACGCATGGAACCTGTTCTTTTGAAACATGCATAGGGTGGGCATATTCATCGTGTCCAAATACCACATGACCGATGGTAGGGCCTTGAAGTGCAATAACCGGGGTTTTTAGGGTAGCAGCCAAATGCGCGCCACCGGAATCTGCACTGATTACCAAATCAGCCTGGTCTACCATAGCTGCAAAGTTGTTCAATGGCATTCCCCAGAAATGATATACATCAAATCTACGGGCCACTTGAGAGTTTAAAGCCATCACACATACATTGTAATCGTTTTTAAGTTTTTGAGCTAAATCCAGCCAGTAAATCATGGGCCAGGAGCGGGTGACACGTGTGGCTTCAGGGAGAATAATGATTTTAGGAGCGTCTTTGTTGCAGACTTTATTCCATTCGTCTTGTGCCCAGTTTTTGGCATGTTCATCTGCGGTAAATTGCGGACGAACAGGAGTGAGGCCTTCTAAACCAATACTATGCGTCCAAAACTGAAATCGGTTGAGACTGACTTCATGCGCTCTTTGCAATTCGTGATTAAATCCACTATCCGGTAATTGAGTCCAGTTCCCTCCGGATTCGTAAGTAATGTTTTCCTCCGGCATATTCAACATTTCTGTGATGGCGCGATGATTTCTGGGGTTGACATAAACCATCTCATTTACGCGTTGAGCGCTTTCTATGATCCAGCAGCCCAGTATCACGTCACCTAATCCGTTGTTTTGAAAGTCTAATATTTTCATATTCAAGTTGTTTAATACGATTTACGGCATTCTTAAATCGTTGAATTCATAAGCGGGAACAAAACTTAAATCTACATGTCCGGTGATTCCCTTAATGCGGCCTTTACAGGTAAATTGCCACATAGCCACATGGGGCGGTGCCAGAGGCATGGTATCGTTTTCAATGATGTGCATGCCCATCGGAGGATTTATGTCGTACTGCGCCATCCAAAATGTGTAGTTGTTAAAGTGTGGTTTGAGGTATTCCACATAAAATGAGGAATAGGTGTATAAAATGGGCTGAATCTGATAATGGGATTCAATACGATCGATAAACGTTCTTAAATTCTGAATCATCTTGCGCTTGGGAATACCAGGTTTTAAGCATGAAGCACACGCCAGCTCAATATCAATAATAGGACGTAGGTTGCCCGATTTTAAATCCACAGTTTTGATAAAATTCTCCGCCTGAGCAATAGGACTATCATTGTAATCATAAAAATGGTAAGCACCAACCACATTCTTTTTTGTTGGAGCTTCCTGCCAGTTGTGCTTGAAATATGGATCTATTATAGAAGCGCCTTGTGTGGCTTTAATGATAAAAAACAGTAAAGGATGCGGAGCAGTATCCGCCTGAACTTGTGCCCAGTCAATACTATTTTGCCACATGGATACATCAATTCCATAGTAGCCCTGAATCCCATTTTGATTACTATCGGGGATGATTTGTTTATAGAAATTATAATGATCTCGGAAAGAGGTCGTGTCCTTGATTGTATCTGCATGATAGGAGTGCCCCAGATAATAATAGGGGGTGTGATTGTAATCGAATGGGACGCTATCTTTAGTGATCGTATCCGCAGGCATTTGATCATGAAATAAATGACTGAAAGGGTCATGTAGTTTACTGATGTACCATGCATGTAATACAATCACCAAAATATTAAGGAGGACAAAAATGACCACCCATTTCCATATTTTTCGAATCAGACGATTGGTTTCGGCTTGTTCGTCTCGTCTGAATTTTACTTCGAGTCTACTCACTTATGACGTTTAAATTTATTTAATAATGACTGTGTGGCGTTGGATATACCAAATGAAATCTTTTTGAAAAATGGTTGAAATAACCTTAGTAAAGCATTTATAATTAATGGCTTTGGTTTCTCTTGTGGTTTGAATGTTTCTGGTTGAAACGCCATGCCCATAGGTTCCTTAGGTACTACAGGAGGAGTTTTCGGAATGTATGAGCCCAGATCTTTGGCATTCACTTTTTCTTTGGTATAAGGATCATATGTAAACCATTTGGTTCTTCGTTCGGCCTCTCTTGTTTTAAGCGCCCCCGAAGAACGATATGGTTCATATTTACCTGGTTTCCTCATGAAGTCTATGGAATTTGGCTTTTGAGCGCTTTTTCATAACCTTCGATCAATAACTTTAATCCGTCTGATGGTTCCTGCGGAGAAATAGTGATTTCCAAACTGCCACGTGTTGCATGATCTCTACGTCTTCTACGCTTTTCATCTACAAAACTGATTTGCACCTCATCATTGATGATTTCCAGTTCAAAATCCGCAATTAATGTGGCTTTTTCAATTTGAGACATAGATAAAGGAGCCAATGTGAGTAGGGGAACCTGAACCTCAACGGATTCCATGCCATTAGCGGTTTCCCTTGGATATTCCATTGCCACGGTTTTGGGAGATAATACCCCCGAAGCTTTGGGATTGGAAGTACTATTGGCATTTCCGGATAAAGCGTCTTTGGCTTTTGAAAAAACTTCAGAAGCACGTTGTAAGTCTTCATTGGTCACCGAGCCTTTTTTGTTTGAGATGTTTTGTGATACTCTTAAAGCATCATCCAAACTACCCTGAACATCTGTAGGACCGTATGGATCAATAAAATACTTATCGAGCAAACCGATGTTCTTATCCATCAATTGCTCGTTGGCCGATAGAATCGCATCATGAATGGCGCTCACAAATGATTTAAAGCTAATCATACCAACTAGTCTAAAGCGTTATCTTTTAAGTTTCCAACTTCTTTACGGAGTTCTTCAAAATCGTTCATGGCACGTTCCACTACAGGAGCACTTTTTGGAGATAGTCCGATAGCTGCATTGCAGGTTGGACATGAAAACTGGGTTCCGGTCAGTAATAAGTTAGAATCTGCCGGGATTTGTGTTTGACACACTGGACAAGGAATATGGATATTGAATTGCATGGTTTTTAATTTTGTTGTGTATTATTCTTATTGTTTAATTCTACCGGACGGATGGCTTTTTGATAGAGATCTAAAATGATGTTAACCCCTACCGGTAGTGGGAGTGGAGCGGCATTGACTTCTACCTTAAGAGACGATGAGTTTTGCCTTCTCCGGGTTGTATTCGGTACATACTCTTTTGAATCATAACTGATTTTACCTTTTAACTGTGTTTTATCTGTCTGAGGAATTCCGGATGATGTCGCGTTATTATTGTTTTGCGTAATCTCCTGGTGGATTTCCATTTCAAACTGCACATTCACCTGATCTACTGCCAGGGAGTTAATCGGTATAATTGTTAGAATTGGTAAGTTGAATGTGGTTTCTATGGTTTTCATTTGAGGTGCGGCAGAGCCATTTTGAGCATCCTGATCCAATACTTGCTGTACCAGTAACATTTCGATCATAATTGGCTCGTAGCGCCCATTATTTTCGTTAAACCCGGTTTCCATCATATATGTGGTTTGCTCACGTTGCATCATTGCATTGGCATGAGCGGCAGCCTCCAAAGGCGCACTAATGATCTTTTCGATATGGTGCGATTTTGTAAACGTGGGATTAAATGGCCGTATATTCTTTGGATTCATGGTTTTTTAAATTTGATTAAAAACGAGCGGATCAAGATCCACCCGTTTAAATAAGCATGTTGATTAATTGACCTTAATAGGTTGAATGGCATTAGTGAATGCTTCAATAATGGTATTCACCCCTTTAGGCACCGGAAGTTGACCTGCATGCACGTTTACCGTGTATTTTGCAGAGTTACTTTTTTGGTAGTGCGTGCTGTGTGTTTCAGAATCTTTGTGATCGTAACTAGCACTTCCTTTTACAGTAGCGGAGAAAGGTCCCCAGCCCATTTTAGCTTCAAAGCTAGCCTGCGCATGTGTACTGTTAGAAATTGTTTTGTTGGTGTCTTCTGAGAAGCTGGATTTAACTTCCATTTCAAACGTAACATCTACGTTATCTACCCCTAAAGAGTTAATAGGGATAATGGTTAACAATGGAAGGTTAAATTGGGTAGTTACATTGTTGAATGTAACACCACTTCCAGATCCCGTTCCTGAACCAGAACCGCTGTCGGGCTGTACAATCACAGGTCTTGACAAAGACATTTCAATCATAATTGGTGTATAGCTTACACTGGCCCCTGAACCAGATCCAGAACCTGAACTGGTGGTTTTGTTAAAGCATGTGTCCAATAAGAAACTTGTCTGTGTCAAAGCCATGGAAGCATTACCCTTAGCCGCTGCATTCAACGGAGCTCCAATCAAGGAGTCCATCGGTAACCCAGAAAACTGCTGGGCCATCGAGACTAATTCTCTGTCTGTGTCTGCCATAATTTGACGTTTTTAAGTTATTAATTAATAGTAGGTTTCGCGAATCTACGTCCCAAAACTACCGAATCCGAAAGCGGATAAAACGGGTAATTTTACCTGTTTTGAAGGGGCGTGATTTATACTAGTTGTAGGGGTAATGGTTTGGTTATCTGAGTCTTGGTAGTTGTGCGGATGATTAATCGAGAAACAAACTGTACACTTTTTGATCACGGATATAGAACTTTGCTCCGAGCTTGTTTATTGGAGTTACGAGACTTGTCAAAAAGAATACTCTAACTTCCAGAGTACCTGGTCATATTAAAACGCTTATTTTCTCTATGTCCTTTTTTTACTTCGTGAGCTCGCAAGCTCGGTTGCTTGCTCCAAAAAAAGAACGACACTTCGATAGGCTCAGCGCAGGAAAAAGGGCTCTTTTTGGAAATATCGATAAGCGAATCACTACCGTGATTGCTTTTAAATTTCCTGCGGAAATTTTAAGCATAGAACATTACCACTGCCCAAAAAGACTCTCAAATAATAGGAATCACTTTCATGACTTAATTCGAGCTATAGAATCTGGAATGCTTTACAAGTGGCTTTATGAGATACTGCTTCGAGAGTGTCTTGTGCTGAGCTTGTCGAAGTAAGTCGAAGGGGAGTCCAAGTCTCCAATCAAAAGACCGGGATCATAAACTAAATCAAATTTTTTTGAAGCAATTTATTAATCAGTAAACCCAAATGATAATCACGCTTTCCATATAAATTAAATACCCATTTACCCTGATACAGAATTGAATAAATGAAATATAAACTTGTTTATAAAATGAAACATATGTTTCTTTGTGTGTGCAAAAGGAAAAATTTAATAACAAAATTGATCATCCAAAAATATGATTCCAATGGGGTACATATGCATTTCAGGGTTCACTTAACTTGGGCTAAACACGAAACACCTATCCCACTTAATTTTCTTATAAACCACATATAAATTAAAATGAAAACATTTTTAACCAAAGCATTTACTTTAGGTTTCGCAGCGCTCTTTAGCGTGTTGTTAGTCGCACAAGAAACCGAAATTCCATTTTTGAGTAATGACCCGGTAAGTCCGGCTCATTATTACTATCCCAACAAAGGGCAAATAGCCGATGATGATGGGCATTTGCACCCCGAAGTGCTGTTTTATACAGAAATGACTTCGCCATCATACTATTTTCAGAACAACAAAATCAGCTTTACCACTTTAAGACTCGATTCGATTCACCCCGATACCAGTTTACGGATCGATATGGAGTTTTATCATGGAACTGCTTCAATAAACACCAGCGAAGCAGCTGATAATCCAATTCCCAGAAACCAAAAAGAAGAACATTTAAACTACTATCTCCCGCATTGTGCCGATGGAATAGAGGAAGTACATGGCTACGAACGCCTCGTGTATGAAGATGCCTATCCAAATATCGATGTGGAGTTTACCAGTAATGTATCGGGGATGAAAGCCCGTTTTATTGTATACCCGGATGCAGATCCCGATGATATTTTACTGAAGTTTACCGGACAAGAGAACATAGTGGAACGTACCAACGGTGATATGGAGTTTTTGCTCAGTTCGTGGGAACTAAAATTCAGACAAGCCTATGCATACCAGGTGAGTAATGGACAACCGATTTTAGTGAACTGGACACCACTGTGGGTACATGATGGGAACGGCATTGTGGCGATTACTACAGGATCGTACAATGCCGACCTCCCATTGATTATTGAAATGGGCGGACCCGGACAAGTAGCCGCTGGCGGCTCTAATATACCACCATATTGGGGAACCTATTATGGAGGAGAAGGCATAGACGAAAACAAAGATTTTGATACCGACCCGGATGGGAATTTTTATACGTTAACCAATGTAAAAGGTGGTGGAGGGTCTTTTCCAGCCAAGAAAGGAGTTGATAACCCTAATAATCTGACGTTTAACATAATGATTTCTAAATTCTATTCATATGAAAAAAGGGTTTTCGCAACATATATTGGCGGGACTAAAGATGATAACGGAATGGCGATTGCCTATCAGGTCGTACCTGACGGAGTAGGCAACATTTACATAGGAGGATATACGCTTAGCGACCATCTGGAACATGGACAAAACACGTCCACGTTTAATCAAATCAAACAGCAGGGCTTGGATGGATTGTTGATGAAATTTGATGCTCAATTGGGACACAAAAGATGGGTAACCTATTTCGGTGGAAATGGCTCGGAGTATATTATGGATATGCAAGCCTCTACCGAAGAACTGTATATCTGTGGGGTGACCTCATCTACCAATACCGGAAATTGTAGTGGTACTGCGGGAATGCCCATGTGCAATAGTTTGGGTTCCAGCTTTTATCAAAATACCAATCAGGGTGGCAAAGAAGCTTTTGTAGCACAATTTAGCGCGAAACCACTGCAAACAATGGAATTAGAATGGAGTACGTTTTTAGGCGGACATCAAAATGATCGTGCCTATGCCATCGCGTATCAGTATAATAGTGTCACCCATAAAAACGATATCTACATTGCAGGAAAAACCAGCACCTCCCAAACCACAGGCTCATACAGTTCTCCCGCTAGTGCCAATACTAGCGGGAGTTTTCCTTTGGCCAATCCTCAAGGTGGGGCATATTTCCAATCGGTATTGGGAGCCACGGCATCTACCAACGCAGCCGATGGTTTTCTGGCCCGGTTTGATGAGCAGCGCCAGTTGGTATGGTCTACTTTTTATGGAGGCGATGGCGATGATCAGTTTTCCGATATCGCCACCAATGGCAATGGAATCACAGTGGTGGGATATACCGAATCGACCACAGACAATTCTGGTACATGTACCACCAATTTAAACGGAAATATTCCCAAATGTGCCACATCAGTAAATGCCTATCTGGCTTCTAATCAAGGTATGCGTGATGTTTTAATTACCCAGTTTAGCGATGCTGGTGTTTTGCAGTGGTCTACCTGTTATGGAGGTAGTGGGCAAGAGGCTTATTACGGATATGTCAATTGTGTGTCCGACAAAGCAGACAATGTTTACATCACCGCTAATTCTTTACCGAGTGCTTCAAGTCCGGCCAATATGAGTACGAGCGATCCGGGAGGGGTATATTACCAATCCAATAACCAACACATTACCGAAGGCGGATCAGGTTCGGATAATATCCTGTTGATGTTTGATGATCAGAATAGCAGATTGTGGGCTACTTATTATGGCGGTGGATGCGCTGGATGTACCAACGATCAGGGAGATGAATATGCAGAAGCTTTGACCGTGTTTAATGCAGAGTGGATTTATTTTGGTGGCGATACCAAAAGTTTAAATACCCCGCGTCATCAGTCCTGGGCAGGAGCGTATTATGACGATCAGCAAGGATCGATTTTAAGCAATACCCGTGTAAATGATGGTTATATCGCCAAGGTAAATGTTTCCAATTTAGCACTCTTCTTAGAGGAGTTGACGCAAAACGGTAAGCTGGAATATTTACAGGGCTATCCCAATCCGGCTCTAAATACCATTCATGTGCAAATGCCCTTTAGTCCATCTACCCAGGTGCAATTGATTATTTACAACAATCTGGGGCAGGAAATGCAACGAAAAGCTACTTTTACCGAAGGAAATCGTCTGCATCTGGATATTACCTCACTAAAGGGTGGAGTGTATTTTATGAAAATAGAAGTGAAAAACGATCCAAACGCAAAGAGCTATGTGTACTCATTTATTAAACAATAAACTATTCAAACTGATATCGCTATGCGGTATCAGTTTCTTGCTTTTTGTGCCTAATGCCTGGGCACAAAAGTGGGAAGGTTTGGGCATTGGTAATATTGGTTTGGCCTATTTCAATCATTTATCGGTCGATTCTGTGCAAGACAAATTGGTTTTAGGAGGAACAGATTATTTAACTCAGGTGAATGGTGTGTCGTCTTCGTCTATTTTAAAATGGACCCCTGAAAATGGTGTAGAAATTTTAGCCCCACATGATCTGAATCTTATGGGTGTGACGACCATTAATGATGTGCTGTTTTCTCATGATTCCATGATCGTGGTAGGCGATTTTGGTATAGCCATCTACAAAAACAACCAATGGATCTATAACTATACGAATACCAATCATGCGGTTTATAAGATTTTGCCTTATAAAAACCATTATTTATTAGCTCTGGGTTATAGTTATTTTCATCCACTAAAAAAGAATGCGCAACTTGTGGAATGGGACGGAGACACAACGTTTACTGAGTTTCAAAACATAACGGATGTGACCTATACTGGAGATGGCATTTTTGCCATGACGTCATATCAAGGTAATTTGTATGTGGGAGGAACAGGGAGTTACGTTTCGGGTAGTTTGATGAATGGTATGATGATGTGGAATGGACAAAACTGGTCGGATTGTGATAGTGGGATTACCGATGTGTCAAATCTGGGTGGAATCAATGATATGATCGAATATAAAGGCGATTTATATATTGGAGGGATGTTTTATCAAACCAATCATAGCAAAGAAAACATGATAGCCCGATGGGATGGACAAAACTGGAAAACAGTGGGTGGTGGTTTCGGCTGGGGATTGGCACCTGGTTCTGAGACTATTCGAGTTATGGAAGTCCATAATGGTTATTTATATGTAGCAGGACGGTTTGAAACTCCAGGTGGGATTCCCGCTAGTTCTGTTGCCCGTTGGGATGGGCATGAATGGTGTGGGTGTGGTTCAAGCTTTAATGGAGTGATTTCGGGGATGACGCACTATAGAGATACTTTATATGTGAGTGGAAATTTTAATGTTATTGACGGAGACAGTATTGTTAAAATTGCACGTTTTATTGGAGATGATTTTGCCGATACCTGTGGATCAATATCGGTGGGGATTAAAACACTGGAAGCCGAAAAGAAACAATTGGTGGGGTATCCCAATCCCGTACGTGAGTCTATTTATTTAATGCTGCCAGAATTACAAAATCAAGAAGTAGAAATACAAGTATACAATCAGGTGGGGCAGTTGATGTTCCAGCGTTCTCAATATGTAGCCAACCAAAAACTACAATTGGATTTATCCCAACTTTCTCAGGGCATGTACTTTGGAGAATTGATCACAAAGAATAAGAATTATGTGTTTTCTTTTGTGAAGGAGTAATGATGTAGACCTCGAATTACTTTGACCAACCATTCTGAAAATTATTCTATTCTTTTTGGCTTGATACTTCGCTCCCCTTCGACTCCGCTCAGGGCACAGCGCTCAGTGTCCGACCAAAAGAATCAACCGGAATGGAATGAAGGAAAAGCACAAATGAAAACTTAAAAGATGTGCTTAAAAAGTTCAAGGCTGAAGAAAGCTTTCTACCAAGACTTCCTAAGGCCGGATTCTCAAACAGTATTATTTTGCCGTAATGTATTATAACCTCTGAGAATACAATATTTCGCGGTCTTTTTGGGTAGAATAAAAGTTCAAGTCGTTAAGAATTCTTGAAGCCTTGGAGAGAATTTAGACTTGAATCTTTGGTTTTCCATGAAGCGTAGCGGATTGGAAAAATTCATTCCAAAAAGTGCCCTTTTTCCTGCGCTGAGCCTATCGAAGTGTCGTTCTTTTTTTGGGGCAAACAACCGAGCTTGCGAGCTCACGAAGTAAAAAAAGGACATAGAAAACATAGGGTTAAGGTTTAAAACGCAAAATACTTCTGAATACAAAGATTCTCTAAAGCAGTGGTTCAATCCGGCAAGAAACGTTTTACAGATCAACCCTCTCAAATATTCCTTCAAACCATTCCATTCCAATTTTTACTCAAAATTGAAGTTTAATATTTCTTGTTTAAAATCAGATTGTTATAAGATTTATATACGTAGTTACCACATAAGTGAAATACGTATTTACCCTGATACCAAAATTTAGAATGACGTTTTACATTGTAGCGTTTTTTTACAACAACCTACCATGCAAATAAAACTACTATCCATTTTAGGTTTAGCCTTACTCTCCGTAGGTTTTACTCCTGCTACACAAATCATAGATTCCACAACGGTATATGTATGTGGAAAAAGTACCATTTACCACACTGCTCGTACACATGGTGCACTGAAAAGATGTAAGTCTGGCATATCTGAAATGACCAAAGACATTGCTACAAAACAGGGCAAGCGCGCATGTAAGTGTAAAGGGTAATAAATGAAAACTAACCATTAAAAAACATAGATTAAATGCACAACAAACTCATGGTACTTTATGTGCTCGATATGGCACAGGAACACAACCCCAACATAGGTAAATACTTGAAGCATCAACGTAACGAAAACAGCGGTTATACCGTGATTTTGAGCAACGGTACCCTGGAAATACCCGAAGAACTGATTTTGGAAATGGAACAGCGCCCCATGGAAATCCATTTAGATACTGTAGAGCCTGTAGCTATGAGTTTTAGGGAGAAGGTGAGTTTGTGATTATCAAAAAAACAATCAAGATACAATAGTATTAAATGATAAAACTAAAGTTAGAAATTTCAAATAAATTATTCGACCCGTTTGAGATTGATTTACCTAACCTAACTGTTTTAACAGGTTTAAATGGGGCAGGGAAAACACAATTACTAGAAGCAATTAATAATGGGCAAATCGAAGTTCTTGAGAATGGGAATGTGATTGATAGAAAGTGGTTTAGAAATGAGGTTAGTCCAGGTAATAGTGGTATGGTAGATAATTCAATGTTAGACGATCATGTTGATCGCTTATGGAGAGATTATCAAACTTTTAGAAATCAAATTGGACAAAGAAACCCGCATGCCATTGAAGAAGCATTTACAAGTTCTATTAATGGATATTCTGTTTTTAAACAGATTGTAAACAATGCTAATAAAGAAATTCATGAATTAACACAAGACGATTTTTTTAATTATTATCCGCTTGATGATAATTCAGAACATAGAGGTGTTTTTTTACAAAATTTCGCTACGATATTCAAAAGATATTCTAATAAAATTATTAGAAATCAAATGAATCATTTCTGGAATGAAAAAGAAAAAAACAATAAGTACCCTTATTTGTCGGATGAAAAATTCAATAGTTTATATGGAGCACCTCCGTGGGAATATGTTAATTCACTATTGGAAAAAGCCGATTTGGATTATTATGTAAAAAAACCTGAATCCAGTTATCTAGGATCATCATTTAAGTTTAAACTCATTAATAAAACAAACTCTTTTGAGGTGGATGTAGAAAATTTGTCTTCTGGTGAAAAGGTAATAATCTCACTCATTTTTGCAATTTATAATTCTACTTCAAATACTAAATTCCCAAAGGTTTTATTACTTGATGAACCTGATTCTTCCTTGCATCCATCTATGATAAAAAAGTTTCTTGATGTAATTTATAATGTTTTCACATATGAAAAAGGGACGAAAGTTATTTTAACAACCCATTCTCCAACCACCATAGCATTAGCACCAGAAGAGTCTATTTTTATGATTGAAAGGTCTGGTAATCCAAGGATAAAGAAAATAAGTAAGGATAATGCATTAAAAATTTTGACTACAGGAATACCTTCTTTAAGTATTAATTATGAAAATAGACGGCAAGTTTTTGTTGAAAGTAAGAATGATGTAATGTTTTATGATAGCTTATATGAGAAATTAAAACCTAATTTGGAAAAGGATATATCCTTAAGCTTTATTTCGGCAGGAGATAGCAAAATTGATAAAAATGGGGGAGGTATTTCAGGATGTGCTCAGGTTAATAAAATTGTAAAAACTCTTAGAGACAATGGGAACAAGCAGGTTTGGGGGATTATTGATTATGATAAGAGTAATAAATCAAGTGATCATGTTAAGGTATTAGGAGAAGGAAAAAGATATAGTATTGAATCATATTTATTCGACCCTATTTTAATAGCGGCTTTACTTCTTAGAGAAAAGATTATCAAAAGAAGTGATTTAGGTTTGAGTGATAATCAAAATTATACTGATTTCAAATCGTTAACTGATAGTGAATTGCAACAGATTGTAAACTTTGTTGTTGACTCATTAAAAAATGAATTTGATACATCGGACAATGGATTAAATAATGTACCCTATTTAAATGGTAGAAGTATTGAAATACCAAATTGGTATTTGCTAGAAAATGGACATCAATTAGAAGATAAATTGATTAATACATATCCCCAATTAAATAAAATTAAAAGAAATGTTGAGTTTCGATTGAAAAAATCAATTTTAGAAAACGTAGTTGATGATATACCAGAATTAATCCCAAAAGATGTATTTGAAACTTTTAAACTATTACAACAGTAGTTTAAAAGCGAATGTTGCTAAGTATTAATTGAAAAAAATGAACAACCTCATAATAATTGGAAATGGATTTGATTTAGCTCATGGGCTAAAAACAAGTTATTGGCATTTTATTAACTATCTATTTAATGAAGAATTAAAGAATAAAGAAAAGTTCCCTGATTTACTTGTAATTAGTGATTCTAATAGAGTTTATAAGAGTTTTGATGATTGGAAGAAATATTCCAGAAGTTTAGATGAACCGTTTGGAACTGACAATTATTTTTTTAGAAAAATTACCAATGAATTGATTACTAATAACTGGTGTGATATTGAGACTCAGTATTTTTTAGAATTATTAATTGTCGGTGAGTTATCAAAGAGAATTGATCCTTTGTATGAGAACCCTGAAAAACTAAATGAAGATTTTGAAATTGTTAAAAAATATCTTTCAGAATTCCTTAAACAAGAACAGAGGAAATTTAAGCCTATTTCAGTATTCAAGGAATTTTTTAATAGCATGGTCCAGCAGGGTGATTTGATGATATTAAACTTCAATTATACCGATTCAATTAAACAGTATTTAAAATATGTGAAAAATGCAGATCGAATACAGTTAGTTCAAATTCATGGAGAGATAGATAGTAATAGAAATCCAATAATATTTGGTTATGCAGCTAATAATGAGGATTCTAG
This sequence comes from bacterium SCSIO 12643, assembly GCA_024398135.1. Taxonomy (NCBI): domain Bacteria; species bacterium SCSIO 12643. The sequence goes on along the minus strand of CP073750.1, from coordinate 4,009,495 downwards.
GGAGTTGTTAGGCTTGGGAAATAAGGAGTACTTAAGAAATATAAAGAAGCATAACTATAAGAGAACTAATGAAGAAAATAGACTAAAAGACTTTTTGGAGAAGGGAGATATAGAAGTTTCGATAATTGGTCATTCCTGTGGATTGTCAGATAAATTGATCTTAAATCAAATATTTAATGAACCTAATGTAAAAACTATTAGACCCTATTATTATCAGAGTTATGAGCATCATTTTGAAACATCGGTGAATATAGATAGAATTATGGATAACGATGAAAATTTCAAAAAGGTAGTAAACTTTGAAGAAAGTGTTATAATACCTCAAACAGAAGATTTAAAGAGTCAAGAGCTATTTGTAAGCAAAGTTGAAGAGATTATTAAAGAGAAGGATAGGCAGGTATGAATCATATAATTGATAAGTATCCCCTAAATCCCCCTAATATCACCAACCAATAAACCAGTCACTTTCTTGATGAATTTTTCATCCATGCCTTCAGCTTTAAGCTTTTTAGCCAAGTTCAATCTTTCCTCTTTACGCGCTTTATTCTTTTCAATATCCAATTTCCATTTTTGAATTTCGAGTTTTTCGCGTTCTACTATTTCAAATAGGCCAGAGGTGCGGAGCTGCTGCATGGCATTGGTGTTTTCGAGGCTGGTAAATCCTTTTTCCGAAATAATCAAATGATCCAGTACTTCAATATTAATGAGTTGGCCCACTTTAAGCATTCTATCGGTCATATCCAGATCGGCCTGCGAAGGTGTTAAATCACCACTGGGGTGGTTGTGTACCAAAATCATGCTTACTGCCAGTTTGTAAATTCCCATTCTAAACACATCGGGCGGGTTGGCATTTACCCGGTTTACGGTGCCCAGTCCAATGAGTTCAATAAACAAAATTTTGTTTTTGGTATCGAGTCCTACCACCCAAAAATGCTCTTGATTGCGGCTTATTTTGTTTTCGCGCAGTAGGATTTGCTGCATGATTTTGTATACATCATCAGCATTCAAAATCTTGATTTTTTGCTCAGGTGTTAAACGGACATTCATAAAATCAAATATACGATAGTAAAGCGTAAAAGTATTTGATAATGGGAGGGAATGCAATAGAAAAAATACGATAAAAAAGAAGCCTCGTGAGAATGGGTAAACCAGCTAGGTTTTCTCGGCAAACTCCCTGGGTGTAATGCCTTCCATTTTTTTAAAGGCCGCGTAAAAGGTCGATTTAGATTTAAATCCGGCTTCGGTGGCCAATCCCATGATGCTCAGATGCTGGTTTTGACCGTTGGAAAAAGCTTCTTTAAAATGCGCTACACGGTAGGCATTAATAAAATGATAGAAATTGTGCCCGTAACATTGGTTAATGATTCGGGAGAGTTCACGATCTCGCATCTCTAAAGTATCTGCCAGTGATTTTAACGAAAGTGTAGGGTGGGTATACAATTGCTGGTTTTCAATTTGTTTTTGGATGCGTTTAAAAGTAGCCCGATCATCTGATGAAGGTTGCTGTGTTTCCTTTGCGGGTTCTTCCGTAAAAAATACCTCCGGTTCGGTTTCAAATATCACCGGTTGGCGTAAGCTCGCATAACCCATCCAAATCACATTGATTACGGTAAAGTAAATAGAAAGCTCCGAAATAATCCCGGACAATAGATTGTCTCCAATCAAAGCAGCCAGTGTATCGTCCATCCACCAAAAAACAATAAACCCCATATTGATCACAGCCAGCAATCGCAGCCAGTTCAGTTGTTTGTTTTCAATACTCGAAAACAAGTTGCGAATGTGCTTGTTGTGCAAATCAATCTGTTTTAAAATCAAATACAACATATATAGGTTGATTGCACCAATCACCGTAAAATAGAGCCCAAATAGGATAGGGTGTGGCTCTATTTGAAAAATGAATAGGATGAATGCCAGTAGAATATCGGCCAATACCAATAACAAAAAACGTTTATGAATCGGCCAATTGGTTTTCCAGGTTTGCGTTACCGTGGATGCGTAATACAACAGGATGGTAACGAATAGCAGTGGAGAATTAAAGATTAATGCCACGATATCGTATACCGGGTGATCAAAATAATACTCCAAAGCTTCGGATGCAATGGAAAACCCCAATGCAATGAATATAAAACCCAGCAGGATATTGGAAAGTCTGTTTTGGGTATAGAGAAAACAATAGTGTAATCCCAAAAACAGGCAGATAGTGACTGCCACGAGCTGGATAATTAATATGTTTTCCGGGATCATCATCAAATACTAAAACAATGATACGTAAATACCGAGATGTTGTTATGCGGACGGGGGTGGTTTTATAAGATGAGATAAAGCTCCGATATTTTATTTGACCTATATGATATTATGTATTACATTGGCATTCCGAACTTTAAAATATTTCACCCATGAAATACCTTTCTATACTATTTGCTGCGGCATTGATCTCTATAGCAGCTAAAGCACAAGATCATAAATTTGAATTAGGACTTACCGGAGGTGGCGATATCTCCTGGGTTGAAAATGAAGCCTTTGATCATTATCCATTGGGATGGTCGGCCGGATTAAATGCGCAGTTTAACTGGACAGAGCGGTTTGCTTTAAATACCAAATTTCTATATCACGAAATGATCGTAAAAACGGAGAATAGTAGTGGTAATTTTAAAATGACCATGAAATCGTTTGCCATTCCTTTCACTGCCAGATACATGATTGGTCAGAGTAAATTAAAGGTTTTGCTGGATGCAGGATTGCAATATACCAGAGGATATAGGGAAATTTTAGATTCTGAGTTTGTTGGGGGAGTTGTCGAAGTGTTGAATAACCCAGCGCATTGGCATAAAGGTGCGCTTGTTTTTGGTACAGGAGCTAAATACGCATTTACGGATAGATTATCCGGAACTATGGAAGCCAGGTTGGTGATTCATGAAAGCAACCTAACTGGTAATGTATATAGTGAAAACTCTCAATTGTTTTTTGGAATAACTTACGGACTTTAAAAACTAAACCATGAAAAAATTATCCATACTTATTTTAGTTTTTTTAGCCTTTACGAGTACACAGGCGCAAGAACATAAATTGCAAATAGGCGTACTTGGTGGAGTCGATTCCTATTTTGAAGCATTAAAACATGAACCTTATGGCCCGGACTATGAATATGGTTGGTCTACCGGAATTTCCTTACAGCATAATATAATGCAGCGGTTTTCGCTTCACTACAGAGTGTTGTATCGCGAAGAGAAAATGAAATTTAATCTATATCCATTCTGTGGTACGGGGTTGAGTCATGAAGATTATATAGGTAAAGGAACGTCTACCAGTAAATCGATGATTGTTCCCGTATTGGCCAAATGGACTTTCGGGCAGAAAAAATTACACTGGATGGTAGATATTGGAATTCAGGCACAGCTGAATTTTGAATACGTATGGCAACATGAGCCATTTGTAGGTTATTCTTATAGTGGTTTCAGTAATTGGCGTGAGCTGTATTTAGGTGTTTCCAGTGGAGTAGGTATGTCGTATGATGTTACAGATAGAATATCAGTAACCGGAGAATTTAGAGCAGTAGATTTTGATCTTATTAGCGATCTGAAATTTTACAAACATGATTTGAATGGTCAGTTGATGTTGGGCGTAAGTTATGGATTATAAAAATGGAATGATGAAAAAAACTGTATTACTTATATGCGCTATTGTAGCATTTGCAGGTGCTGAGGCACAAAGTCACAAAATCCAACTAGGTGTGTTAGGTGGTATGGATTCATATTTTTCGAGACCATCATACAACGAATCTCAATATGCCTGGTCAACTGGGGTTTCGATACAACACAACCTCAAAAAACATTTTTCGCTAAACTATAGAGTACTATATCGTGAGGAACGGATTAAGCAAGACTTCACTTCCTGGTGGGGGGTGTTCGACATTGGTAGAGGGGAGATTTTAGAAAAGTCTATTGTGATTCCTGTATTGGCCAAGTGGACATTTGGACAGGGAAAATGGCATTGGATGTTAGATGTTGGTATACAAACCCAACTGATCAATCATGCAAAATGGACCAATGATAAAGGGTTTAGTTATTTAAGGAAGCGGAATGATGTGCTTTTGGGTATTTCCAGTGGACTAGGTGTGTCATACGATATTTCGGAAAAAATAGCTGTAAATACTGAACTAAGAGTCATGGACTTCAATAGTCTGGATGAAGGCCCCTTATTTGAAGATGGGGTCAATGGACAGTTGTTTTTAGGGGTAAGTTATGGATTGTAAAAATGACGTGATGAAAAAGATAGTCTTATATATATTCGTTATTGCAGCCTTTTCAAGCGTTGGGGCGCAAAGTCATAAACTCCAGATAGGAGCCATTGGAGGTGTGGATTCTTATTTTCAACCTCAGGAAGACGCACTAAGTAATTATCATTATGAATATGGATGGTCGAGCGGTATCAGCATACAACATAATTTTATGAAACGTTTTTCGCTTCATTATAGATTCATGTATCGGGAGGATATAAAAACCGAAACCATATACCCGGAAACCATGGGTGATATTATATATGCCAATACCGATTTATTGGAGAAAAGAACGATCACTGATCAATTTATGGTAGTTCCGGTATTGGCCAAATGGACTTTTGGTCAGCAAAAACTGCATTGGATGGTGGATATAGGGATGCAGTTACAAATGCCATTTGAAAAAGTATCTGATAACCTTAACCTTGGATTGACCAGTGGACTTGGAATTTCTTATGATTTTACCGATAGAATGGCGGTGGGAACTGAATTTCGAATTGGAGAGTTTGATAAACAAAACGGCTATAGTTATCAGGGATTAATAGGTTTGTCTTATGGAATAGGATCAAAGTAAAACTTGAAACCCAAGTAAAATATAAGGAAAGTACGTTTTTTGAAATGATTCGAAATTTTATTTGGTAACAGTTGTTTTGCCCATTATATTAGCCCAGTAAAACTTTATTTTTTAGCCATGAAAAAAATACCTGCACTTATTGGAATCCTAATGATATTTTCGATCTCTTATGCACAAGATTATAAATGGGAATTGGGAGTTTTGGGAGGAATCAATCAAACGCATTATACCAATAAACCATACAATGATTGGGCTTTTCGATTGGGACCTACTGTAGGTTTGTCCGTAAAGTATAATTGGAAAGAACATTTCTCGGTGTATACTAACATCATTTATCAGCAAGGGCATTTGGTTGAACAATATATAGACCATTCATGTGGAGGAAAATTGTCAGGACTATGTTATGGTTCTTTGGAAAGAAGAATAACAAATCAATATTTAACGATGCCGGTAATGACACGTTGGTCATATGGACAAAAGTTGAAACTATTTGTAGATGCCGGAGTACAGATGTCCTATTTATTTAATCAGAAAGAGTCTTACGAAGAACTATCTTCAGTAAGTGATGGGCCGTTGATAGAACCAATGAAATATTACGAATGGGATATTGCGTTTTCTTCGGGAATTGGAAGTACTTATTCTATATCAAAGAGGTTAAACGTGTCTTTAGAAGGAAGACTTACTGGCTTGTATTTTAGAGAATTTAATGATCCGGATAGATTGAATTGGCAAGTATTAACCGGACTTTCATATAGTTTATAAAATATTATGATCATGAAAAAAATACCTGTACTTATTGGAGTCCTAATGATATTTTCGATTTCTTATGCACAAGATTATAAATGGGAATTGGGAGTTGTTGGAGGAATTAATCAAAGAGTTTTTGTTGACTGGGATGGACACCCTTTTAAAGTAGGATTCACTACCGGAATCTCTGCTCAACGGAATATTAAAAAGCACTTTTCTTTAAATACGAATCTGATATTTCAGCAAGAGAAGTCACATAGATCGGTTAATGGAGGATGTTGTGGATCGCTTCCGGAAAGGGATTATGATATGACGAATTATGATCAATTTTTGATACTTCCGGTGATGGCACGTTGGTCATTTGGTAAAAGATTTAAGGTGTTGCTGGATGCTGGAATCCAAACTGAATATTTTTTTCGATCAAAAGTGTTTGTTGATTATGCAGAACATGAACCAGAAGAAGATCATTCATATGTGGGACTGAGTTCTAGAGAGATTGATTTTGCATTTTTAATTGGAGGCGGTTGTTCTTATTCTATATCAGATAAGCTAAAAGTTTCCTTGGAAAGTAGGTTAGCAGGAGCATACTGGAGTGATATTCGTCATTTGGATGATTATAAACTACAGGTTTTGGCTGGAGTAAGTTATAGTTTGAAGCAGAAATAAAGTGAAATCGATTATTGTTCTCATAGGGTTAATTGCTGCATCATTCCTGGGTTTTGGACAAAATTATAAAACCGAAATTGGGGTTGTTGGAGGATTTGATACGGATTATGCTTTGGCGCGAATGGAAGGGGATAGATTCACTGGTTTTGGATGGTCTGCTGGTTTTTCGGTTCAGCATAATTTAAAGAAGCGTTTTTCTTTGAATTATAAAATTATGTATAACCAATCAAAATTGGAATATTGGTCAGGCTGGTGGAATGAAGTAGTTTTTGAATCTAAAAAATGCATAGTTATACCCATATTGGCTAGATGGACCTTTGGCCAAAAGAAACTCAAACTTACAACTGATGTTGGATTACAAAACTTGATTTGGTTTTATAAGGATGAGCTTGACTATTATAATGTACTAACTATAGGGTTAGGAGGTACTTATAGTATTAATGAACAAACTAAAATATTTATGGAAGGAAGATTGGGGCATTACTATTGGTATTATTTTGAGCCGGATACATACGACACTAATGCACAAATTCTTGTTGGAGTTACTTATGGTTTAGGGCAGAAGAAGTGAGAGGGATTTTAATTAATATTATTAGGTCTGTATACTGTTGACATACAATGAGATGTTTGCTATATTGGAGCGTTTAAAATAAATAATACCCATGAAATACTTTACTATTACACTGACATGTGTCTTGATGTCGATTTTTGCACAAGCACAAAATCATAAATTACAATTTGGAGTTGTTGGAGGAGGAGATATCCAACGTTTTAGTACTTATTCTTTTGAAAGAGTTACACCTGACCATATGCTAGGCTGGTCAGCAGGAGTGAGTATGCAGCATAATATGATGAAGCGATTTTCCATTCATTATAAACTGATGTTTAACAAGTCCAAAATAAATTATACGATATACAAACAGTATTATATGCCAGATCGAGTGGTACCTAAAGAGAAAACTTATATTGAAAAATCAATTTTGGCACCTGTATTGGCAAAGTGGACTTTTGGTCAAAAAAAATTTCATTGGTCTGTGGATGTTGGAATGCTTTTAAAATTAGGCCTTCAATACAGCTACTATGATCGTTTAGATGATATGCGGTCATCGGATGTAACGATTAAGAATTACGTTTGGTTTGGAAATGCAATTACTTCAGGAGTAGGTGTTTCCTATGACTTAACCGATAAATACACCATCTCCACCGAAGCTAGAATAGCGCAGTACTATTGGTATGACTTTGATTTTGATCAGTATGAATTAAATGGGCAATGGTTGATCAGCTTAAAGTATGGTTTTGGGAAAGAGTAAGATTTTAAAGATATAACGTTAAATAAAAAAGCCCCATGAAGTTTGTTTCATGGGGCTTTTTTTGTGGGGTGAGATTACAGAATCGTTAATTTCTGAGTAGTGTATTTTGCATTGGCATAAATGCGAACCACATAGAATCCTTTTTCAAAAGAAGAAACATCTATTTGCGCGGTATTTTGCATTGGACGGCTAGCGAAAACAACTTTTCCGGTTACATCATAAAACATTACAGATTCCACTTCGTTCTCAGAGCTTGAAATGGTCAATACATCCTCAACCGGGTTGGGATATACCTGAAGTTCAGGAATGGCATCAAATGATGGAGTAGAAGTCAATGCCGCTTTAAATTGTCCGGTTCCTGAAATACCCAAATAGGTGAATGTATTGGATGAGTGACTATCCCACTCTGCAGTGGTGTAAGTTGTATTTGGTTCCGTAACATTACGTACCAGTGTCACATCTTTTGCAAAATTGCTGGATCCACCATTGTAAGTTCCAACGATATCAATCAAGACTCCGTTTTTAAATAAACCAATCGGATCGTTTCCATTAAATGATACAATTCCCGAACTGGTTTGTACGTCTGCTACAGCTTTCATAGTTGAACTGGAAGAACTGTGTACAATTACAAAAACGTCTCCGGTGTTTAGAGTGCCGCTTAAGGTATATTCAGAACTCCAGCTTCCCGAACCATTGGTTTGTTTCTTTAATGAATAGCTGGATAAATCAACCGAAGAGCCCGTTGTATTTGCAATCTCTAAACCTTTGTTATAAGAAGATCCCTCAATGTATTCAGAAATATAAATTTCAGAACTTCCAGAACCTGATCCTGATCCACCGGAAGTAGAAGTGTGCGCACCTAAATAGGTAAAGGTATTAGAAGCGTGATTGTCCCACTCAGTTGTGGTGTGCGTGGTATTTGGTCCACTTACGGTTTCTTTTCTAACCAGCGTAGTGTTTTGTGCAAAGTGAGAGGAGCCACCATTATACGTGCCAATAATGTCAATCAACACACCATTTTTAAACAAGCCAATTGGATCGTTTCCGTTAAATGTAACAATACCAGAACTGGTTTGCACATCAGCTACAGCTTTCATAGTAGAGCTGGAAGAACTATGAACAATCACAAAAACATCGTTGTTGTTTAAAGTACCGCTTAAAGTGTATTCAGAACCCCAGCTTCCGGAACCGTTGGTTTGTTTTTTGAGTGAATAGCTCGATAAATCAACCGAAGAACCTGTGGTATTGGCAACCTCCAAACCTTTGTTGTAAGAAGAACCTTCAATGTATTCGGAGATAAAAAGGTCACTGCCATTTCCTCCGCCATTACCATTTCCGTTCCCACTACCTGAGCAGTAAGACCCGTAGATTTCGCATACATATTCCGGATGGTCAATAAAAGGGTTACGATTTCCCTGATAACCGTAGATCACATTGTTTCTTGCGATTTCTTCGCTGCTTACCGGATCATCCAGGTGCCATTGTACCAATACAGATGCTTTTCCATGAAAAGGAGTTTTATCAGTGCTGGAAAGTAGGTTATCGGTCAATTCCAGATCAACTTCTCCGTTTTCACCTTCATAACGTACCGTCATGTAAAAAATCATTCGGGCTACATCACCTTTAATTTCATCACGTGGTTCCCAAACCCAGTCGGTAGAACTGGTATAAGAATCTGTCGTACCGCTGTAATTTCCTGAACCATCCACATATTGGGTAGGTGCTTCATCAAAATTACGGTTGTTTCTGGCTGAATTGGTAGACACATCGGCCGCTCTTAAATGGTGCAAATCAGTTCCGGCACCTTTGGATGTACCAAAGTCACCTCTGGACTTGGCCCAAACGTGTTCACGGTTCCAGCCCGCACCGCCATCATATTCGGCAGCGGCATTCATCGAAAAACCAGAGTATAGTCCGATCACATTATTGGCATTATTCGGATCACGGTCGGCTATTTTTAAAATGTCCCAAACATCTGTTCCTGAACTACTGTAAGGGTATTCGGTGTGGCCGTCAATAATGTCGTTTAAAGCAGATTTCAGCGCATTTCCGGTTAAACCGTTTGCAGAGTTGTAATATCCTGAAGGGATTTGAGCAAAGGCAAGGTTACTCAATAGCAAAGTGAATGCAATCAGTGTGCATTTTGTTAGTGTAAAAAAGTCTGACTTTTTCATAAGATGGATTTATTAGTATAGTTCATAAAATTTTGAGACTTAAAATTATGGAGTGGATATTAACTCAAAGTGATGTGATATTTAAGTTAGTAACAATCAATTTGTTAATAAACAGAGTCAACTTATATAAAAAGATAAGTTGACTTTATGAAAATGATTCAATTGCCATAAAGAAGTTCTAGTCTCGCAATAGCTCGAAGAATTTCTATAATATGTCAATTTTAAAATTAGGAATGGTAAGAGTAGCGAGTTGACATATTATAGCTTTCTATTCTGATGGTAATCGGAAACTAGAAAAGCTTTATGACACTTGCATAATTCTTAATAGGCTCAATAATATTTGGAGCGCATATGATAAACAATTAAATTGCTGATATTTAACATTAAATTTTCACCCATGAAAAATCTATTTATGCTATCGGTCATATCATTGACCACCATTTTTACCTATGCTCAGGATCATAAGTTTGAAGTCGGAGTTTTGGGAGGTATTAATATTATTAACCCTGGAGAAAATGCAGTAGCCACTTATCAAAACAAAGCGGCTTATGGTATTACATTTCAACATAATTTAATGAAGAGATTTTCTTTAAATTATAGTGCTATATTCTATAGCTATGGATTTAACTATAATGAAATTCAGGCTTGTAGTTCTGGAGGGAATTGTTGGCTCGTAGCCGTAACTTCTGGTAACAGTAATTTTGTAACGATTCCGGTAATGGCTAAATGGACTTTTGGACAAAAGGCAAAGGTATTTGGAAGTGTTGGCGCTCAACTTATGATGTTTTATAATGGAAAAAGTACAACCACATATAATTCAAGTTCTGTGGTTGAATATACTTACGATCAAAATAGATATGATGGATCATTAATTGCCGGATTGGGAGGATCTTATCCGTTAACCAAGAGTATAGCCGTTTCACTTGAAGGAAGGGTAGCTGCATATTACTTTGGGGATTGGTCGAATATATACGGTACCAATTCACAAGTGTTATTAGGATTAAATTATCGTTTTGGTGCATTATAGACGTTGTTGAAACGAAAAAAGAAATTTCTAAAAAAGCGAATATGTAAAGTATTCGCTTTTTTTATGGTAATATATTCATTTACAACGGCAACCATTTTTGGTGGCGTACGTTTTAATAATGTTAAAAATAATAATAGCCAACGGGTGAAAGGCTAGCCGGATGTAGTTTACTATATCCGGTTTTTTGTTTTTTAATGATATGATTCAATTGCCATAAAGAAGTTCTAATCTTACTGAAGTTCGAAGAACTACATTTTAAGTGTTGTTATATGGACAAAAGCATCACACCTAAACAAATCGTTCTAAAAACTCATTTTTACGGGTAGGAGAGAGCTTGAGTGTAGTGCCATTTTCGAGAGTGATCTCACCTCCTTTACCTTTACGGTAGAGTTTGACATAGTTTAGATTGATCATATGAGATTTGTGAATACGGATAAAATCATAATCGGTTAAAACACCTTCATAAAACTTTAAAGTACGGCATACAGTGCGTTTAGAACCATCCGTAAGATGTAAATCTGTTAGATTATCATTGGCTGCACACCATATGATGTCTTTAAGCGTAACCACTTCAAAACCATCCAACATAGGGAGCACCATCTTTTTAAGTTGTTTGTTTTCAATGGCCAGATTTTCCAAAAGGATATTGGAAGTTTTAATGGCTTCGTGGTCATTTACATGTTGCTGTACTTTATCTACAGCTTCTACCAGTTGGTCAATGTTTACAGGTTTTAATAAATAGTTGCTGGCACTTAGATTCAGCGCTTCCAATGCATATTTGCTAAAAGCGGTCACAAATATGACTTCAAAATCCAGACGATCAAACTTTTCCAATAAGTCAAAAGCGTTACCATAGGGCATTTCCACATCTAGAAAGATCACCTGAGGTTGATGTTTCAGGATTAGCTTGTAAGCATCTTCCACATTACCGGCTTCACCCAACAATTCTACCGAAGGACAGTATTTCCCTAAATAATTTCGAAGCGTAATTCTACTGGCTTCTTCATCTTCTATAATGAGTGCTTTGAGTTTATTCATAATTCGGTTGTGGAATAATTAAAGTAACAACGGTTCCTGAACCATCCTGGTGCAAATCCGCAATGTTTACCTGTACTTGAATGCGGTGTAAATCATTAAATAACTCTACACGTTGTTTGATGTTTTTTAGTGCGGTACTATTGCTTTTACGTTGGTTTTTGGTTTTGATTTCCTGACTTTTATTTCGTCCAATTCCATCATCCTCAACAATGATTCTAATAGCTGAGTTTTGAGAATTCACTGCAACTTTTAAAGTACCTTTGTCTTCTTTATAACGCAAGCCATGCCATATTGCATTTTCAATATATGGCTGAATAATCATAGGAGGGATCACCAATTCATCAGTATCTAATTGGGGATCGATATTCAATTGATAATCGAATTTGTTTTGAAATCTAAAATGTTCCAGATCCAGATAAATCTTTAAGATTTCCAGTTCTTTGGTTAAGGAAATAAACTCATGTTCGGAGTTTTCCATTACCGTACGCATCAAAGTGGAGAATTCAGATAAGAATTTGTTAGCAGCGCGTTCGTCACTCATAGAAATAAAGCTATTTACTGAGTTTAAAGCATTAAAGATAAAATGGGGGTTCATCTGGGTACGTAAAGAACGCAAAGCCAGTTGTTGATTCGCAATTCTTCGTTGTTTAGAAACGCGTACAATGTAGACTAATGCAATGATGATGAGCGTAATGCCTATAGCCAGTAACCAGATGATCGTTTTTTGAAATTGTAAATTCTTTTCATTTAATTCACTCTCACGCATAAGGAGTTGAATGGTGTTTTCAGAAATCTCTTTGTCTTTTTGAAGGATTTCTAACTGTAGATAGTTCTGATATCCTGATGAACCTACTTGTTGGGAGTTTTGTTCAATTTGTAACAAGCGATTTTGAATGGTATCAGATAATTCTTCATAGTGAATGAGGTAATCAAATGCTTTGTTATCGCGGTTTTGAGATTTGAGAATCAGCGCCATGTCTTTGATGACCTGAATTTCGTTCATATCAATGATATTGTAGGAGATATTTTCAAAGTACTGGTCTAATGAAGATTCAGTTTTGGTAATATTTTGCGCCTTTAAATAGGTTTGGGCTAACCTCAAGTATTCCAGATTATCATTGGTAATACTTAGGTTATCATTTCTCACCTGAAGTTCCTCTTCCAGTTTGTTTTGCTTTCTTAAAGCTTTGGTAACAATTTCTTTGTTTTCGGCTATTTGCGAGTAGTTACCATTATTATCCAAACTACTGGTTTGTGAGACGCCCTGAACCGATTTCTTATAATAGAGTAGGCCCTGGTCTGTTTTTCCCATAGAAATATAACATGCTGCTAGTGCAGAATAACACATGCGAATTTGAATGTCATTTTGAGCTTGTTGTTCAATGACGAGTAGTTTTTCGTATACAGAAATAGCTTCCTCAAATTCTTCTAAAGCATAATAATTCTGGGCTAAAGCATAATTTGAAGCGGTAATGAGTGTTCGGTTTTTACTGTTTTTTTGAAAACGTTCATACTCTGTATTGGCTTCAGAATAACGCCCTAGTTGCGTGTAAATCTCGCCCAGTTCGTAGTAATACTCTGAGGGAATCGTATAATTGATTTTGCCTTTGAATTCCTTTTGTTTAATCTGAATAGGCTTGACATAGTTTTCCTGCGAAAGCTGTAAAAAGTGTAATGCCAGTTGCGGTTGATGTAATTCGCGATAAGCGCTCCCCATTAATAAATAAGCGTAAGCTAATGATTGAGACAAGTTATTGCGGATGGCCAGTTTAATTTGTCCGTCTAATACTTTAATACTTTCTTCAGGATTTGTAGAAACTTGTGGCGCCAGAGCTTTTAATTCTTTTAAGGTCTCTTGATCTTCCCGGAAATTTTTCATTCCAGGTCCACCGGCTATTAAAGGTAAGCTTAATAGTATCCAAAATCCTATGGTGATGATCCATCTAAACATGCGATAAAAGTAGCCTTTTTGAATGAGTTGCTCAAACCATAAATCTCTGTAATGACTATAAAATATAGCGAAATAGAGCTTTTTTAGATGCTAAACTAAAGCTTGTGGTTCGTTCCCTAAATCAAACGGTCGGTTCACTCAATCTGTATTTTTTTCGATTTTTTTTCAACTCACTTTTGAGTGGTAATCATTTAAAAACGACTCGAAATGAAAAATGCAATTCACACCATAGGTTATGGAACGTTGATGGGGCTTATGGCTTGTCAGGCGCCTCAAACAGAAAACAGAATCAACCCATTAGATCCGCCTCAAAATGAAACAGTAGAAACGAATGTAAAACGAACGCGTAAGATTCAGTTGGCCATTTTATTGGATACTTCAGGAAGTATGAACGGTTTAATTGAGCAGACTAAAAATCAATTGTGGCAGATTGTAAATCAGTTGGCTTTAGCAAAAGATACGGATGGAAATGATCCGGAAATTGAATTGGCTCTGTATCAATACGGAAATGATGGTTTGAACGTCATGAATGGTTATGTGCAACAAATTAGTGGGTTTACTACTGAATTGGATGAAATCTCGGAACAGCTTTTTGCATTGCATACCAATGGAGGTTCAGAATATTGTGGTACTGTGATTCAGGATGCTTTGGATCATTTAGAATGGACAGATAGTAACGAGGATTTACATATGGTTTTTATTGCCGGGAATGAAGAGTTTACACAGGGGCTGGTAGACTTCAGAAAAGCATGTCAAAAAGCAGTAGATCAGGATGTGATCGTCAATACCATCTTTTGCGGGAATTATAATACGGGAGTGCGTACATTCTGGAAAGATGGGGCAGACATTGCTTTAGGAAAATACATGAATATTGACCATAATGACCAAATCAAACATATTGAATCTCCATATGATCAGGAATTATCACAGTTAAATGTGAAGTTAAACGATACGTATATTCCTTACGGAACCTATGGCGCGACTAAAAAGGAAAAACAAATTCGTGAAGATGCCAATGCGAGTTCATTGGGTTCTGCAAATGCTGCTAAACGCTATATCTCTAAAGGAGGGAAGGTGTACAAAAATGGAAGCTGGGATTTAGTAGATGCTTCCGATCGTAAAGATTTTGATATTCAAAAAATTAAAATGTTACCACCTGAAATGCGCACCATGACTAATGAGGAGAAGTTGGCATATATCCAAAAGCTTAAAGCTGAAAGAAATCGTATTCAGTCTGAAATCACAGCTTTAAGTAAAAAACGAAAAGTGTATGTGGCTAACGAAAAGTTAAAGGATGTATCCAGTACAACTTCTCAACTCGAAGATGTGATGGTGCAAGCCATTGTATCTCAAGCAGAATCCAAATCATTCTACTTTGAAAAATAGGATGAATCTCTATCTGTTTACGGTATGTCTTTTAGGTGTTTTTGGCGTTGGTTATGCTCAAAGGCCGCACTATACTCAGGTTTTGCATAACATGAAGCAACATAGAAGTAATTGGACTTTAACAGATTCCAATTTATATAATCAAATCATGTATCAAACACTGGTAGATAGTGTGTTTCCAGCCTGGTACGGAACTCCCTGGGATTTCAACGGGATTTCGAATACACCGGGAAAAGGAGAAATTGCCTGCGGATATTTTGTGAGTACCACACTAAAACATGTAGGTTTTCAATTGAATAGATATAAGCTGGCACAACAAGCTGCGGCAATAATAGTGAAGTCTGTATGTGGCGAAAATAATACAGTTAGATATCAAGGCTATGATCGGGTAATAGCTCAATTCCAGGGATTGCAGAATAGCATTTTTATTGTTGGACTGGATTATCATGTGGGATTTGTAGTAGTACAAAACGAAGAAGCATTCTTTGTCCATTCTGATTATATCAGTGGGGCAGTGGTACGCGAGAAGCTGGATGAATCAGAAGCGTTTCAATCTTCTCAAGTGTATGTTGTGGGAACATTCTTACCCAATACAATGATGTTAAAGACCTGGCTTTTAGGTACACGTGTGTATTGATTGAATAATAAAGAGAATATGAAAAAAATATTGGTTTTAGTAGTAGGAATTTCCATGTTTCAAATGGCCTTTGGGTGTGGGAATGAGTATGGTTATTCCTTATCAGGTAAAAGAATATTTACGCGATATTTTTATTTAACTGATGGGATGAAACAGTTTGATACTGTTTTTATTAATGAAAAGTTGCTAAAGTTAAAAGCTGAGTCAATCAGTCATCCCGAAGATCATAAAGTCTGGTCCGATATTTCGGTGAATTTAATGAAACTGGGACAAGCAGATTCTGCATTACAGATTCTTTTGCCGTTGTATCAACAGCACCCTAACGAGTATAATATTATAGCCAATATTGGGACTTCTTATGAGTTAATTGGAGAGTTAGATAGTGCACTGAAATATATTTCGTTAGGATACGAATTAAATAAGGATTCTCATTTTGGGAGCGAATGGGTGCATATAGAAATATTAAAAGCCAAATTAAAGGAGAAAAAGTCTCCCGGCTGGCTAAAAACGCATCGCATACTGGATGTTTCGAAATTAGTGGCTAGAGTAGATTACAACCATAGCTCTAATGGGGTTAGAAAAATAAACGATCATATAAGTTACCAAATAAGAACTCGTGTCCCTTTTACACCGGCACCCAATCAGGTGATCTCAAATTTATTAGTGTCACTAGGTGATTTTAATTTTCAAGTCGGCACATATGAAAATGCATTGCTTGCATATACCTATGCGATAGATTTTCAAATCGATGCATACATTCAAAGAAAAATAAAGACCAAAATCGGTAAGCTTAATAATTCACGGATTAATGCTCAAAATATGGCCGAATTATCACCAACATTTATTCGAATGATGAATAGAAGTAAGATTGATCCGGAGATATTGCTAATGGGGATAGATGATTATGCCAATCATTTAGATTCAATTCATATGGCTGAAATCATAAAAATTGATTCTTTAAAACTATTGAGTCGTGAAATAGATTCTTTAAAGGGGGTACAAGAGAAGCTTCACCAACAAAATAATGATGCTTTTAAAAAGATAGAAATACAAAGCCGCTATATATGGGGATTAGGTGTGTTCGCAGTTATAGCTACAATTCTATTATTGATTAAATGGTTTAAAAAATGATAAATATGAAGTATAGTCCTGGAGCAGTGATTAAAGTAGGAGTAGGTGTATTGCTTTTTATGAATTTGAATTTTTGTAGTTACACACAAAACAATGATCTCTCCAACTTAAGATTAAAAGCCCAACAAGCACGCAGTTATAGTGAAGCAAATCAAATGAATATCCGTTATGCTATTTTGGTAGATATGAGTAAGCATTCTGGGAAATACAGGTTGTTTTTATGGGATTTCAAAGGGGATAGTATCCGTATGAAGGCCCTTTGTAGCCATGGAAGTTGTGGCGGAAAACCTCATCCTGAAACAGCGTATAAGCTGCCTAAATTCAGTAATTTACCTGAAAGTTATTGTAGTTCTTTGGGGAAATACAAAATAGGGAAACGGGGATATAGCAATTGGGGAATTCACGTGAATTATAAACTTCATGGTTTAGAATCTACAAACAACAATGCTTATAAAAGAATCATAGTTCTTCATTCCTGGGAGCATGTACCAGATCAGGAGATTTACCCCAAATACGCCCCAAATAGTTTGGGGTGCCCCATGGTTTCTAATAAAGCAATGAAGTTGCTAGACTCCATTTTACAAGATGAAACCGTACCCGTTTTACTTTGGATTTATAATTAAGTAAGTCTGGCCCTAAAAAAAATCCCACCCAATTATTGGGTGGGATTTTGGCTTTTATGAATCAGAAAATTACTGGATCATAAGTTTTTTAGTTTCTTGTGTATTATCGCTTTTAATCACAACAAAATAAGCGCCTTTCGGGAACTGATTTGGAATAGTTACGGTAGATTGGTTTTCGATATCCAAATGATATACTTGTTTGCCATCAATGGTCATAATTGAAATTTCCGACACAGTAGTATTGTTTAAATCCAAATGAATGTCGCCTCCATTGAATGCTACAGGATTCGGGTACATTTTAATTTCTGAATTTGTTGTAAAATCAGGTACATCTGTTGTAGAGTGTGAATAATCTATAAACCATATTTTTCCTGGGTTTTCTTTCTTGAGGTTGGATCCGGAAAAGACACTATTATATCTAATCACATTATTGTCTTTAACAAAACCGTATTGCATTGGAGGAATATCTCCTTTACTTATACTTACAGAACGCGCCTGGTTGCTAGATGTAGTAACGTTGTTTACACTTGACATATCAACGTTTACAGGAATATTAGCATCAGTACATTTTACAGCTACTAAATTGAAATTGTTGTTAACAGGAGAGTAGGCGTTATTGGCTCCGGTAGATAAATCTTGCAATTCCCATGCGACCACAAATTCATCTATAACCTGTTTGTATGCAATTGCAGGTTTTTGATTGGTATAATTGGGACCATATGCTGGAAAAGAAGATCCGGCAACATCTAATCTATTATAAACAATGCTACCCGCAGGAGGGTAGTTAATTAAATTATGAGTTGCAGTAACTAAATGTGAATTAAAAGGGGACGTACTATATATAAATTGAAATGCGATGGTCATATCTAAAATATTACGAGTTCCACTAGTGGATGGAGGACAGGCAATTCTTGGATCATGAATAGTTCCTAAAGAAACAAAACTTTGCGCGTAAAACATTGGAGATGCACAGTTTGACGGAGGAAACGGATAAGTTCCTGGGAGCCCTGGGATTTGATTGGTGAAAATACGTTCCAGATATAATATATCATTTGCGGTATTTGTAAAAGTCACATTGATTAGTGAATTCGTACCACCATCGGGAATAATACATACATCAGGGCTTCTTTCGTTTCCGGATAGAGAACAGGAAATAGAATGGTTAATAAAGTGTGAAGGCTGATTTGGGAATGTTCCAAAAGCATTTTCGCTCGCCATAAAAATCTCGTTATCCTCTTCCCATACAATGGCATAATTGCCTAAATAGTCAGCATCAATATTTGGTGAATTACAAGGCAAAACTCCACCGCTATTCGATAAATCATAAGGACCACCTACTAATGAGAAAGTCGTGCCACCCCAATTATACATTTCGGCAAATATGGTTGGAGCGGAAGGGCCTGGAGTGTCAGCGATATATACAACAATAATCCATTCTTTAAGAGCTCCAATTCCAGTACCACCTGACACAACTGAAACTACATCCGGATCAAAAAAAATGGTTCCAGGGGGTAACATTGTACCTAATGTGATCACCGTTCCAGGACTATTGTTACCTACATTTTGATGAGTTAGGAATACGTTTGGTCCGTTTTCATAGACCATGACGTTAACTAAATTGCTTGGTGGGGCAAAAGGAACATGGCAAATGTCGTTTCCAGTGTTATTTGTGGTTGGAGGTCCACTAACATAGATATCCTCACTTGTTGCTAGAGGATTTAAAATCACAGGTTGTGCCATCAAGAGGCTACCGGAGGTTGCAAGTATGGCTGTCAAAAGCCATTGAATAGGTTTGTTTTTCATGTTCATAACATTGATTTTGTATAGTGAATAATTGATTAAATGACCGACAACGGTAAACAGGTTATTATCGGTGATTGTAGACGAAACTTACAAAATAACTTTTTGTAATTCAGATTGTTATTGATATTCGTATGGTTTCGCTTTTCATTTGAATGGTTTGATTTATCGAGAATAATATAGTGTGGATTTTTATAAAAATAAGTGCTATATTTGAGTGCAATTAAATGTATATCAGGTAGATATTGTGTTTAATTCAAACCATTAATGCCTATCCAGCGTTAATAAAGTGAGGCCATGTGATTTAAATGTGTTGTCAATGTAGAGACATTGATAGTGCTATGCTATGAATTATAAACCTATTGAGTCAATGAAGTACACCTGCCTTATTGTTGATGCTGCCCCACAAAATATCCCCGTTATTTATAAAGAACTTGTCGCTAATTGTCCTGAAATTGAAGTATTAGGGGAATATTCTGATATTGCTGAAGCCCTTTCTCAGATACATGATTTAAGGCCGGATATGGTCTTTATTGATACGGATATGGTTGAACAGGTTCATGAGAATCTATTAAGAATATTAACGCAAAAGACCTATTTGATTTTTACTTCTGAATGGATTGAGAACTCTGTCAAAGCATTTGTTTATAATGGGTTGGACTTTTTGTTGAAGCCTATTCTAAAGCAAGAATTATCCCGAGTTGTAAAGAAAATTCTATGGAAAGAGAATCAGCTTTTACGTCAACAAATCGAAGAATTGAAAGGGAGTTCAAAAGTGAACATGATGGAACGAAAAGTGGCTATCCCATCAAATGATGGAATTCATTTGTTTCCTATTGGTAGTATTATACGTTTAAAAGCGGAGCGGAATTATACAAGAATTCATTTTGTGAATCAGGAAAGTATGCTCACTTCAAAAACACTGAAGTCATATGAGCAGATTTTACCACGAAAAATGTTTCAACGTGTTCATCAGTCACATGTTTTGAATTTAAGCAAGATTAAGAGTTATATTAATCGTGACGGAGGGTATTTGCTAATGGAAGATGGGAGTACGATAACGGTTTCCACACGCAAAAAACATGAATTATTGGAGTATTTAAAAGGAAGATAGACCTGACAGGAGCTAGTATGTTTGTGTAATTTTATTTTGTTATTTAGTTGTGTAGCGAAATATTTAAGAATTAATTTAAGTAAAGCAACCCAAAAAGTTCTGATACGTTTGGTTAGGGTAAACCGTAAACAAAAATGTATTATGAAAAAAGAAGTACTACTATCACTAGTCCTTGGAGCTTCTGTATCCTGGGTGACCGCCCAAAATTCTCTCTTGCAAAACCCAACAACCGGAGCCTTACCAGTTGGTGGAATTATCAACGATATAGAAATCGTATCTAATGGTACCGATGTGGTGCTGGTAGCTGCAAATCAGACCAATAGTGAGTTCTATGCGATAGATATTGAGGATAATGATCCGAATGATGCGATCGATAATAATGTTACTGAGATAAATAACTTTAGTAATTTGATTAATGGGGCTACCGGTCAAACGAATTTGACCATAAAGAACTTTGAGGTAAACCCAATTACCCGAGCTATTTATGTTTTAGCGATCGATGCAGGTCAAACAAATTCATATTTGATTAAGATTGAGGATGATGGTGCTACAGTGAATGTGTTAGACCAATCGAGTATGACCTATAGTTTGATTGACTGGAATGGAGTAAATGGTTATGGTGTTGAGGATATGACCTTTGGAGATAATACGCTATACATTACTTCGGGTTCCTGGACGCTTGACGGAGAGGTGGCTACAGTAGCAGCACCATTTGAACATAATTCATCTACAACAAATCGAGCAACATCCATGTTTAAGACAAATTGGGGTGGAAACTATTTTACCGATGCCCCATTAGAACGTGCCGCATTTGCCAATGTAAATGGAGAAAGTCGTTTGTTAGGAGTAACGGTGTGTGCGCCTGGATTTTCTCTTAAAACAAGTGATATTACAGGAATTGGAGGTGTGCTTCAGGTGAGAGAGCAGTTTAACGTGAATACGATGCCTCCGGTTAAGGTGGTGTATCAAAACCAGGATGGAAAGGATTATTTGTTTGACTTGCATTATGGGAATCCCAATCCTGTTTTAATTCGTATTGGGGAGGAATATTTGGACGGATCGCCTATTACAAGTAACAAATTCAATAACAATAGCGAGGAATTACGAGATTTTAATGGAAATCCAGGTCCAGGGATGACCGATGAACAAATTAAAATATATCCGAACAGTTATGATCAAATCGCATATTGGAATGACTGTAAGCTGTTGGTGTTGGAAAATGACGTCATGAAGTTATTGACGACTGGTGTGTCAGCTTCATGCGTAGCATTGAGCGTGGAATCAGTTCCTCAATTAACGGGTGTTAAAGTATATCCAAATCCGGCAAGCGATTTTATTCAAATTCAATTAGATGAAAATACGACCATAAATAATGGACAATTGGTGGTTTATACCGCTGATGGAAAAGAAGCTTTGCGTGTATTCATTCAAGGAAATAGAATTCCGGTGGATGTAAGTAAACTGACTCAGGGGGTATATATGATGAACATATATCAGTCGCAAGAACGCGTTTATCAACAACAATTAATTATTAAGTAAATGTATAAGCGTTCCGGATGTTTCCGGAGCGCTTTTTTGATTCAAATGAAAGCTTTAATACTGATTTTACTGTGTCCATTTGGGGTTTGGGCGCAGCATATTCAAATTGACGATACAGACCCATTACAACCCGTAATTCGAGTAGCAAATATCTACGAAGGGAAAGTGCCATCGGATTCTGTTGAAAAAAACGTAGAAAGTCAATTGACATTCACGCAGGTTATGGATGGCAAACCAGCGCCTGTATCCGTAAGCGGTAAATACACTCATAAGGATGGAGATCTTATATTTAAACCATTAACCGATTTAGGGGCTGGGTTGGAATTCGAGATTAGATACCAGTCTGAAGTGCAAAAATATCAGACACCTAAACCATTAAATGCGAATGAACCATTGGCTTATGTAGAAAATGTTTTTCCAGCATCTACAGAAGTACCAAGAAATATATTGTTTTTTCATGTACAATTTTCCAATACGATGCTTCATGATATTAATGGTTACGAAAACGTTAGAATTTTGGATCCACAAGGAAAGGAAATTCCAACGGTTTGGCGTCAAAGGTCTTATTGGTTGGAAGACCAAAAGGTTTTGGTGTTAATGGTGCATCCAGGTAAAGTAAAGCGCGGAATTGATATGGAAATTCCATTTCAGATAGGAGAGACTTATACACTTGAGGTATTGCCGGAAATGAAAGATGTATATGGCAGGGCCATGGCAAAACCTTATGTACACCAATTCACAATTATAGCGGAAGATTATGAAATGCCTAAGGTTCTATTTGATTTGATTAAAAAACCTAAGGCCAATTCACGTAAGACTTTAATTATTCCATTTTCGGAAGGGATGGATCATTCATCTATTGTGGATGGGGTAAAGATTTATACGCGTGATGGAAAACAGATTAATGGGGTGTAT
Source organism: bacterium SCSIO 12643 (assembly GCA_024398135.1). Taxonomy (NCBI): domain Bacteria; species bacterium SCSIO 12643. The sequence continues at coordinate 3,986,587 of CP073750.1, read as the reverse complement.
ACCTGGAACGAAACAGATCAAACTTTTGGTTTTGTTCCTAATGAAAAATGGGTATCAGGTGAATACCAGATTGTATTTGAAAAGAAAGTCTGTGACTTTGCAAATAACCGTCTCAATCGCCCTTTTGAAATGAAATCCAGAGAAGAGGTATTAAAAGATCAGGAGTTAGTGACATATAGTTTTGAATTGTAAGAGGAGGGTTAGTTTCTTTCTGTAAGAAGGCGGTTACGCCTTCTTTACAAACTCAGATTTTAACCCCATGGCCCCAAAACCATCAATTTTACATGCAATATTGTGGTCTCCATCAGTGAGGCGAATATTCTTCACCTTAGTTCCTGCCTTTACAGGGCCGGGAGCTCCTTTGACTGGTAAGTTTTTAATCACAATTACAGTATCTCCATCCGCTAAAGGATTTCCATTGGCATCTTTAATGATGGATGCAGCTTCTTCGGCAGCCAATTCTTCAGGATTCCATTCATAACCACATTCCGGACATACCATCAAAGCATCCATTTGGTAAGTATATTCTGAGTTGCACTTTGGACAAGCTGGTAATTCTTCTGACATGATGTTGATTTTAAAGTGGGCAAATGTACTCATATTAGTGATTTTGGAAAGAGAATTAGTATTCTATAAATACGCAACTCTGCGTATTGTGCTGGCGGATTAAAGCTTTCATTTTTGAGCAGCATTAAAAGCTTAAATATGAAAAAGATAAGAATACACTTCATCATCTTAATGATGTGTCTGGGAGCTCAAGCACAAGCTCAAATTGATTGGAGCAAAGTAAATTTTGAGGATGAATATAAAGCCAAAACAAAAATTCCGGGGTCAGCAGCAAAATCATTACAATCCAACCCTGTATTTATTAACGATTACTATTTAACTCAAGCTTCGTTGATGAAGGGTGTCTCTCATGCAGGAACTATACAAAAGCAAGGAGTAACATCGGTTTTTGCAGAAGCTGCACTGGTAGGAGTAAGCCCTGAAGCGCTACAAGCTTTGATTGAAGAGTTGTATATAAGTTTCGTGGCGGATTTGAAGGGGATTGGGTTAAATGTGACCAATGGAGATGCTACTATGCAAAGCAAATATGTGTTGAGCAAAGCGGATAAAAAGAACGTAATGATTGGAAAAACCGATGGCCAATATATATATGATAAGTCACCAGCCATTGATATGAGTGGGAGTGACATCAAAGAACAATATATTTTTCGTCCAAAGAATAATAATGTGTTTACCACTTTTAAAATTCCAGGGACTTTTTATCAAAATCTGGCCGCTAAGGAAAAAATTAATTTGATTAGTATTGGATATATTGTGAGATTCGCACAATTCGAAGGACAAAATTCAGGATTGTCTAAAAACTCATTGACTACTACAGCTGGATTGATGATTACACCAGTAATAAGCTTGGTCAACCCGAAAGGATCGTTTGCTTGGATTACCTACGATAAGAATATCTATGGTAATAACGATTGGAGCAATGGGTTGATTAAAACAGGTTCTAGAGATGGATCCGCTTTGGGTCTATCTTCTAGTGCCGATTATGCCATTGACGCAAATCAAGAGAAGTATTTGAACGAACTAAAACAGCTGATTATTTATTTGCAAAAAGACATTGCGAATCAACTCAAGGCTTCATTCAAATAGTTAAATCCAAAAAGCGGGAAAATAGAAAACGATTTTCTGAACAATACATTTTGATCTATTTCCCTACGATGCTTTTTGGAGTCTTAGAATTATATGATCATGACAAAGTAAAGTTTATCCTATGAGATTCGGTATCCGTATAAACACGTATTTTAAGTATGAATTTGGATGTCTGGATATTGAAAATAGAGTAGGGGAGAAGCCAAAAAAGAAGGTAGATCTGCGAGGTGGTTTTTAGCTCAAATTGGAGGCGAATAATAGCACTTTTCGTATGGCAAAGAACACTTCAAAAAGAGAGCTGTTTTAACCAGGTTTCCGATCCAAAGTTAGAGGTAGAAAACTTTAGGTAAAATCAGGTGTGAATTTGATGCGAATACGGCTTAAAACAGACGGGAAATAGCCAAATATTATTTTGAAAGTCATGTGATAGGCTCTTGAATTTATGATATTGTGCATGTGGTGATCGTTTTTGAAGTGGTGTTTTTAAGTTATAATTAAATTTAGTTTGATGTATTTAAATATTTGTTTTATAATTTGTTGTTCGTTTGTGCATGTTGGTTTGGTTATTTGATTATGATTTAAAAAGTGAATATTCATTCTTTTTTAATGAGAGATTTGTATTTTTGTGTTGAGCAAAAGAGTGGATTTTCAGCTTTAAATACGATATAGAATAAAAAAGTGGAGGAGAATAAGGTTAAAAATAGTGGTTCCAGAACCTTGAAATTACAGAAAAGTATTGATAAGAAAAACAGGATTTTTGAGGCCACTTTATTGCTTGTAAATTCCGGTGGATTTCAAGGAGCTTCGATGTCAAAAATTGCGAAGCTTGCGGAGGTGTCTCCAGCCACTATTTATTTATACTTTGAACATAAGCAGGATTTAGTTAATCAACTTTATCTGGAAGTTCAATCCCAATATGCCGAAATTGTTTACTCAGGGTATGAATCGAACCAACCTATTAAAAAATGTTTTCAGATGATTTGGGAATATGTAGTAAGGTTTCATCAGGAACATGAAAAAGAAGCTGCTTTTTTGTGGCAATGTGAGCATACGAATATTGTGGAGGTAGAATACAATTCTGATCGCATGAAGTATAATCAGCCACTTTTAGAGTTATGGAAACGAGGACAGGATGAAGGGATTATCAAGGAGATTCCGGATTCTATTTTGTATGCGTATATGATTTATCCATTGACTTTTTTGATGCAATCTAAAGCAGTTTTTGGCGAGTTGAAAGAATCGATGTTAAATGAAGCGTTTAAGGCTGCCTGGGATAGTCTAAGGGTCTAAAAAAAGCGCTCTAGAAACAGAGCGCTCTTAAATCTAGATATTGTTTGACTTATATTGGAATGTGGTTAATTGTACTGGTTACCCCATTGAAATTTCCATATCTAGTAAAACCGTTTAATACGATTTTATAATTAGAGTCTAATCCAAACCATGTATTAGCACCAACCCCGGGGTAACTCACTGAATGAGATACATTATTTGCGTTATATCGTGTTCCGCTTAGATAATTCGCAGATCCGGAACCATACCACCAACATGTAGAGTTGAATGTTGTTTCAGATGTTGGATATGCCACCCAGGTATTATTTGCCCATACATAAGTATGGTAAGATTGCCCAATAATACCTGATCCACTGTATTCATAATATAAATGAGTGGCAACTAGAAATTTAAATCCCGGAGAATAATATACGTGCTGTTTTACAGAGTATAGTATTCTGTTGCTTCGACTTACTGGAATTGCGGATTCAATATTTTCTGCTATTTGATATTGACCATTTGAGTTAGATATGGCTGCTAAGGCTGGATTCCCGATTTTACAAACCACCAAGCCAGACTCTTCCATACCTAAAATCGTAGAATACTTTTCCACCATGGCTTGTTGCTGATTTTTATCCGTTAATCTAATAGCCTCATTGTAAATATCCAGGGCAGACGTAAAATGAGCTAACACGCCTTCTTTTGTTCTGTTTTTCAGATATTCCAGAGATTCCGAATTATACTGGAGAACTGTTTTGTAACTTTCCGATTGGGTTAGATCCAGGTTTGACAAATTCATTTTCTGCGCAATTTGATCTAAAGCTTTTTGATCATTTTCTAGTAGAAGGTAAGCCTGATCCAGTCCTTTTCGTAGATCGTTGGCGTCATCAAATACCAGGATGGTTTTATTCATCGTGGATGCTGATGATGTTTGTTGTAGGTTAGACATTTCGTCTTTCTGACAGCTGACTCCAAGCATGGAGAGCGCAAGTGCGGCTATGGCTACTTGATTTTTCATAATTATAGATAGTTAAAAATTACTTGACCAGGTGTTTTATCGGTTAAACACTTTTTTAACTCATAAAATCGAGATAGATTGTACGCTAGTATAAACTTAGGGGCATAATGTGATTAACTCAGGTGCTTTTCAATGGTTGTTTTTTTGTTATGTAGACGAAACTAGATATAAAAGGAGAAGGAAAAAAGGAATGAAATCAGTTGAATTTAAAAACAGGTAATTGTACTGGTTTTAATAAAACACGTGTTTTTAACCTATTAAAATCGAAATCGTCAAACGAATTGAATTCAATGAGTCTCGCTAAAAGAGATAAGAAGAGAGGTGTTGAACCCGGACCATCAAATACTACAGAATTAGATTCTATCAAATGGGGCTAAGGCTCAATGTTGATGGGGTTCACGCTTAAAAATGATCTTAACAACGCTAGAGTTAACAATCGGAAACCTTTCCATGTATATCCATCCAAACTGTTCCAGATATTCAAAGAAAGCGGCATATGATCTAAACTTCATGTTTTTGCGATCCTGATTTTTTAAAAGTCCGTTTTGGTTGCCCCAATAAATCATGATATAGGAAGTGTTTGGTTCGAATTCAGCTTCTATATATGAATGATCGTAATTGTGAGTAATGTCCAGCGTTTTTCCAATATACTGGGCTTTGGTAGAAAAGGATAGGGTTAAAATTCCGATTATGAGTATGAATATTTTCATATGATGAATGTTTTTATTTTGTAGCAGAAAAGCACAAGGATAATGCCATGATTTATTTTATTGAATAGAGGATATCACCTATATTTACCACGTCCTAAGTTTAAATAACCAGGTTAGATACTATGAAAAGATACTTCACCTTAGCAATTATCGCAACTTCTTTGTTCTGGAGTAGCTGCGAAAAGGAGACAACAAATTCAGCTTCTAAAATTGAAATTTTAGAGAACTGGACAGTTACCAAACGAATCCATAATTTGACGATTAACCACCGGGATTTATTTTTTGTGAATTCCAGTACAGGGTTTATTGTTGGGTATAATGGAGAAATCTATAAAACCTCGAATGCTGGACAGATTTGGCAAAAGCAAAACTCCGGAACAACTCTACATCTCTTTTCTGTGAATTTTATTGACCCCAATATTGGCTTTGCATCCGGAGATGCCATGCACGGGTGTTTAGATGATGATTGTGATAAAGGTGCGGTTTTACTTAAGACAATAAACGGTGGTCGTACATGGGTGAAAAGCTTTTTTTCTCAGTATGAAAGCATTAAATCATTGCATTTTTTTGATGAAATGAATGGATTAGCAATTATTCGTACGCCTTACCAGATGGGGGCGCGTAGCTTTCATATGGGGCGAACTACTGATGGAGGTAAGAGTTGGACATTGATGAATCTGGATGTGAAAAATTATGATGATAAATTTTATACGACTGGTGAACTGGTTTTTGTTCCTGGTGAAAATCAAGAGCTTTACAGAAGTGATGATATGGGAGTTACATGGAAAACGGTTGTCAAACCACATATTCCATGGAGTTATGTAAGAAGCATGCATTTCTATGGCAACCTATTGGGTTTTATGGATGGTGGTAGTAGTTTTTACAAAACTGAAGATGGTGGTTTGCATTGGGAAATTACCTCTATGCCATTGAACACGTTGGATATGTTTCACTGCGCAAATGATATGGAGTGGATAGCTATAGAGCGGACTTATGATACATCTAATGGTGGATTGTTGGAATTTATAGGGAGTACAGGAGCTCAAACCGTTGATGAAGGGAGTCATTGGGCGCATTCAAAGTTGTTTTCCGATATATCCATAGTTCGATATCATTTCCCTGAGGACTATATTGGTTATGGTTTAAATAACACGGAGTTTTATACGATTCGAAAGAAGTAGTGTTTGAGAACTTACCTATCAGCTTAGAAGGTGTATTTGTTTAATGAAAACATTAGATTTTTGAAGTGTTTAATTAAACTGTACGCGTGTGATTCATTATTTGAGCTTAAAGTATAGTTGGAGTATGGGGATTTTACAGATTCGTTAAGGTTGTTTTAAGGCGTTTTAAATCAAATGTATAAAGTGTTAAAGCGATTTTTGTAGTGAGTTTTTAGTTTTATGTACGCTCACTTAAACTAAAATTGAGATAATGTGGTTATCTAACTAATTGGTGCATTAATGCCCTAAACATTATTAAGCATCATTAATTAGATAGGTATTTTAAAGGCACTTACAGCAATTTAGTTGTAAGTGCTTTTTGTTTTAAAAAATGAGTAAGTCCTTTAGAATGCAGAAAGAAATACCACTAAATTTATACTTCGGTCAGTAATACCCAGTTTTTTTCTTAAGCGAGAACGAGCAATTTCTAATGATGAAGTTCTTTGACCGGTAAGTTCACATATTTCTTTGGTGGTCAAATTAAGTCGAAGTAGTGCGCATAGTCTAAGGTCCAATGCCGTTAGTTTGGGGAACCTGGTCAATAGGTTATCATAAAAATTGTTGTGCACTTGTTGAAATCGTATTTCGAATTCTTTCCAAACTTTAGATCTGGAAGCTTGTTTAATACCATTGATTACGGTGTTGACAGCCGATTGTGTGTCATGTAAGTTATCATAGTCAAGTACTTCGATTAGATGGGTGGTGATTTCATTCAATGTCTTATTGGTTTTAATTAGATGCATAGTGTTGGTTGCTAACTCTTTGTGTTTAATTTCCAATTCGGATTCCAGTTTGATTTTTTCTTGAATTGAATGGGCTATTCTAATTTTACTTCTAAAGTACGTAATAATCAAGGCTAAACTCATCAATGTGATCACGATAGTGAAAACGGTGATATAAATCAAACGTGTATGCTTTTGCTCAGATTCTTTTTCTAAAAGCGTGTGCTCAAAGGCATACTTCATTTCGATCTGTTCTATACGTGAATCTATAGTATGAGAATTTATGCTATCCTTAATATCGTGATAAATCTGGGAATTTTTATAAGCATTTTCTATGTCGCCAGTTTTTTCATATAGCTCTCGTAATAACTGTGCAGAGTGGGCTATTGTAATATCTAAATCATAGGACTTACTAATTTCTAATGCAATTTGTGCGTTTTCAAATGCAAGGTCATATTGTTGTAATTTTTGATAGTAAATGGCTAATAGAATATAAGATTGAGCAATACGCTTATGATTTTGAATGGTTTTAAAAATAGTCATTGCTTGATTTAGGTAGTAGTATGACGAATCTAAATCATTAAGGTTAGAATATACTTTGCTGAGATTTGAATAGATAATTCCTGCCAATAATTCGTTATTCATTTCATGAGCAATGGTTAACGATTCTAGATAGTATAATTTTTCCTGTTCAAAGTTTTTAAGTTCATGATACATAGCTCCGAGGTTATTCAAGGCTCTGGAGATTCCATTAAGGTCATTGATTTTTCTGGATTCATCCAGTGATTTTTGGCAATATTCAAGGGCTTTAGCGATATTACCATATCTGTAATATGCGCCACTAATACTGATGTAAGTGTGTGATTTACCTTTGAAATTATTCTGTTGATCGAATATATCCAGTGCGTCAAATAATAAGTCCAATTTCTGATTAGAGCTGCCCGTTTCGATATGTATGTCGGCAATAATTAGAATTGAACGGGCATATAGTTTTTTATCATCTTGGTCTTGGGAAAGCTCTTCGGCTTTGTGCGCATATTCCAGCGCATTTTTATATTCACTTCTTTTCCAATGATAATCAGCTAAAAGAAGATACGATTCAATAAGTAGAATAGGGTATTTATTTTCTTTAGATAATAGCATTGCTTGTTCTGCATAGACTAAACAACTATCTGATTGAGAACTTTTATAAGATTGCGCTCTTTCTAGTAAATGGTTTATCTGTTCATAGTCTACCTTTTGATTTTGTGTAAATGATGAATGAGATATAATCAAAAAAAAGATGATGGTCATTACTCTTAAAACCTGATTCATTTTATGGATTGTATTGATTGTCTAAAAAACAAATTTAGCGAATGTCTATATCGAAACTTGAAAATGGTTTTTTGTTTAGAGAAGTGGCTTGTGAGTATGTTTTTGTTAATCAGTTGTTTATTTTGTTTGTATAGTTGATGTAAGGTTATTTTTTAATGATGTTAAGGCAATGTTGAGATGGTTTAGGTTAGATTATTCCTTTGATTAATTCACTTTCGTCATAGGTGAAATATTAGTAATTAATAGATCTACGTAACCCTATCAAAAAGTCAATAAATAATATGGATAAGTTTTATTATATAGTTCATTAAATAATTAACTTAAGCTGTTAAAATTGTGTTGTTTATTGATAGAGCACCTGCAAATTTGCAGGTGCTCTTTTGTTTATGGATCAACCTTCTAGATATTTTCAATATATGGGATTGATGCCAGTCTAAAAAGCAGAAAGAAATACCACCAAATTGATGTTTCGGTCCGTGATGCCCAGTTTTTTACGTAAACGTGAACGAGCAATTTCCAGTGAAGAGGTTCGTTGACCGGTAAGTTCAGAAATCTCTTTGGTAGTGAGGTTGAGCCGGAGTAGTGCACATAATCTAAGTTCAGATGGAGTTAAATTTGGAAACTTGGACAATAGGTTCTCGTTAAACTTATGATGTACCTGTTGAAACCGCATTTCAAATTCTTTCCAAACATTAGATCTGGTAGCTTGTTTAACAGAGTTGGCAATGGCATTGACAGCTAGCTGTGTTTCGTACAGGTTGTCATAATTTAACACTTCATTTAAATTATTGGTGATCTCAGTGAGGGTCTTGTTTGTTTTTAATAAAGACATAGTGTTGGATACCAGTTCTTTGTGTTTAGTTTCTAACTCAAACTCTAATTCAATTCGTTCCTGTATGGTTTGGGTTATTTTTATTTTGCTGCTGTAGTAGATTCCGATTACCACCAGGCACATTATGGCTACCACAATGGTGAATATCATGACGTAGGAAGATTGTTTATGCTTTTGTTCGGCTTCTTTTTTTAAAAGTGCGTGTTCAACTTCATATTTCATTTCGATTTGGGCTACCTGGGAGTTGATACTTTGGAGGTTTAGACTATCCTGAAGGTTAAAGTGTATTTTGGCGTATTGATACGCTTGCGCGACATCATTTGAGGCTTCATAGAGTAGTTGAGAAACCTTCGCAGCATCTGCCATAGTATTCACTAGTCGATGTTTTTCTCCAAGGTTAAAGGCAATCTGAGCATTTTGGATACCCAGATCATATTGGAGCGATTTTAAATAATTATATGCTAGTTGGATATGAATCTCTGCGAGGTATTTGTCATTTTTTGTGTTTTCAAAAATGAGTTGTGCTTGTTTGATGTATTGGTATGAAGAATCCAGTGCATTCAGGTTGTAGAGCGTTTTACCGATATTTAAATACAAAACTCCTTCTCTGAGTTCATCATGCATTTGTTGTGCAATTGCGATAGATTTGAGATAATAGGATTGTTCTTGTTTGTAGTTTTTAAGAGTACCGTACATTACTCCAATATTGTTTAGCGCTCTTGCTGTACCATTTAAATCTTTGATTTTCTTTGAGGTCTCCAAAGAATTAAACGCATATTCAAAAGCTTTATCCATGTTGTTTTGTTTAAAATAAGCAGCTGAAATACTGATGTATGCGTACGAGATCCCTTTTTTGTTTCCGGAGCGTTTAAATATTTCCAGGGCATCAAATATTAAATCTATTTTTTGATCGTAATCACCAAGTTCCAGGTATATGTTGGCAATAAGTAGATTGGCATGTGCAAGTTGTTCTTTATTATCCAAATCTCTGGATCGTTTCTGTGCATCATGTGCATATTGTAAAGCTTCTTTATATTCGGTTCTTCTCCAGTGGTAGTTGGCTAAAAGAAGATATGACTTAACCAGTTGGAGTGGATACTTATATTTAGATGAAATCTGAGCGGCTTTTTCCGAATAATATAAACAACTATCGGGTTGAGATATTCTATAGGATTCGGCCAGTTCTAAGAAATGATTCACATCATCAAGGTTGTATTTTGAGGTTTGCGAAAATGAAGGGTTAGATAAAATCAGAAAGTAGATGAATAAGGTTGCTTTTAAAAGTATATTCATGATTTGATCGTTGTGTGCGAGCAAAATTAGGCAATGCGGAAATCGCACCATAAAAATCAGAATGTATTCATAATTTAAAAATTAAAATAAACAACTGGTTATTAGTTGCTTGTTTTTTATGTATAGTTAAAGTAAAGGTGATTTTAGTGAATTGATAAGGTGATGTAAAGGTGTTTAACTGAATATTTTGTGGTGATTAGCTGAAATTAGCCGCAAGAACATAGGGAATTTATTACTTGAGATTTCCAAACACAAATGTTTCAAATATAAAGTCTTTTTGGGAAGTGAGTCTACTTTCATTACCACTATCTAATCACTAACCAAAAAGGCTTTTTTCCGTTTATTTTTTCTTAGAAGAGGGTTACTGGGGTTTTCATGAAACAGGTAATTTTACCTATAAAGATTCTGAATTGCTCCACTAGTTTTGAGGCTCAATGTTTCATCAGATAGGCGACATTAACAAGCCCAATCTAAATAACCACACATATGGCAACAGGAAGTTTTATACACTTAAAAGGTGTATTAAATCAGGAAGAACTCCAACAAGTACGTGACTCCCTACGGAATAGCAAATTTGAGGATGGTAAGCTCACCGCATCAGGTGCTGCAGTGAAAGTGAAGTATAACGAGCAATTGGTCAATTCACCTCAGAATCTGCAAATTGAGCAGTATTTACTGCGTGCGATGTTGAACCACGAACTGGTAAAATTTGGGGTGATGCCCAAGATGTATATGCCGCCATTGGTAAGTCGTTATACTGAAGGAATGCATTATGGTACTCATGTGGATAGTCCGTTGAATGGGCGAGAGTATACCATCCGTACGGATGTGGGTATGACCTTGTTTTTAAACGAGCCGGAAGACTATGAGGGCGGAGAGTTAGAAGTGATGACTGGAGGTGAGTACAAAGCTTATAAACTAGCAGCCGGAGATGCGATTTGTTATCCAACCACACAATTACATCGGGTGAATCCGGTGAAATCAGGAGAGCGTTTGGTTGCAGTGACCTGGATGCAGTGTATTGTACGTGATGCCCATAAACGCGAATTAATTTACCAAACCTATGAAGTCATTCAGGCAATGGAAAAAAATGGAAAAGCCAATACCGAAGAACACCTGAAATTACAACAGGTGTATAGCAATCTCATCCGACTTTGGGCAGAACTTTAAGGTTTATCTAACCAACGTCACCGTGCCTTTGTATTGATGTGTCGAACCGTCTTCACCAGTGGCGCTAATAATCCAGAAATAAAGTCCGGAAGGAGATTGTTCACCTTTGTTGTTATTACCGTTCCATTGTACGGAATTAGCTGTTTCAGAATAAACTTCATTTCCCCAACGTGAATAAATCGTAGTGGTCATACGGGCCACACCAGATATGATTTTAGGTGTGAAAGCATCATTGACATCATCCGCATTTGGGGTGAAAATATTTGGCATTACCACAATTACCTCGCAGTCTATCTCGTCAAAGAAGATTGTATCAGAAGCGGAACACTGTCCTAAAAATACCTGTACCCAATATTGTCCTTTGGTATTTACTGTAAAGTCTTGTGCGGTGGAACCATCAATCCACAAATAGCTGGCATTGGAATTACCAGCAGTCAATAAAGCAGGTTGATTACTACATAAAACAGAATCACTTCCCAGATTCACCACTGGCGTGGGTAAAACGTTCGCATTAATGGTATCCTGACCGGTACAACCTTTTACGGTTACATTTACCCAATAAGGTCCGCTTTGATTGATCTGTAGCGTAGCAGCTGTAGAATTATCGCTCCATAGATAAGATGCACCAGACATTTGCGCAGAAATGGTCGTATCGGAATCATCACAGATATCGAAATCAGGTCCTAAATCTACATTTGGAATAGGATTATAGGTAACCAGTAAAGTCTCAGCTACCGTACCACAATTATTGGTGGCTGCTACCCAATAGGTTCCGCCTTGATTCACCACAAACGTAGCATTTGTAGAACCATCATGCCATGAATAGGTGCAATTGGGCGAAGTCGCATCCAATGTAAAAGTTTCTCCGGTACATAAAGCGGTATCGTTCCCCAGATTTGGTGTAGGAAGTGGAGTCACGGTTACATTGATCGTATCGCTATCCGTACAATTGTTAATGGCGGCTTCCACCCAATACGTCCCAGTGGAATTCACAAAGAAGATTGGATTCGCAGATCCATCTTGCCATTGATAAGTCGCATTGGTATTGTTCGCTTGTAGAATAATGGATTGTCCCTGACACAATGTGGTATCAGGTCCCAGGTTTACAGTTGGAGAAGGATGGAAGTTCGCCAAAATTGTATCGTATGTGGTACAACCGTTTACAGTAACTCCTACCCAATACGAGCCTTGTGATTGTACCGTAATATCCGGAGTGGTTGCATTGGTACTCCATTGGTAGATCGCGTTTGTAGTTGTGGCATCCAAAGCAAGTGTATCGCCTACACATAGATTGGTGTCGTTTCCGATAGATACTGTTGGATAATTAAAGTATTGGATCACGATGGTATCAGAAACTACAGCACAACTATCAGATACCTGTACCCAATACGTTCCCGGTTGTGTCACATTAAATGTCGAATTGGTAGAGTTGTCCTGCCATAAATAAGTTGCGTTGTCGTTGGTGGCATCCAGAAGCAACACATCATTGGTACACAGGTTGGTATCGTTTCCTAAATCCAGTGTTGGACCTTGTCCGACCACTACATTGAAGGATTCAATGGAATCCGGACAAACCGGATTGGGGTCCGCAATAGTGTATTGATAAGTGCCGCTAATATTGGAGGAAGGGTCAAATGTACCCAACGAACCATTGGTTAATGTAGAAGGACCAGACCAGGTTCCTGTGGTTCCAGTCAATGTATTTAAAGAATCGTATAGATTGAATACCGCTCCACTGGCACAGAAATCTACAGAGCTTTGGGTTACCGGAGGCGCACATACCTCAAAGTATAAATCATCCATTCCAAAGTCATTGTTTCCCACGCCACTATTGTAAATGATTTCAAAGTAAATGGTTCCTGTTGTTGGTGTAAAAGAAGGCGTCACCCATTGAATCCATCCGGCACTGGCCACATACGTATTGGTATTGGTAGCTAAAATATTATTGTTGTTATCTCGAACTTGTAGCGTCACCGTACTGGAACCGCCATTAATCTCTTTGAGCCACGTCTTAAATCTATAGGCACTGGTTTGACAAACTGGATACGCGCGACTAAAAACCATAGTGTTGAAAGCCAATCCATTTACAAAGTTCATATAAAACCCTTTCGTACCAGTTCGTTTACCATGTACTGATGGTGCGGGATGATAGGTGGTTCCGGCAATATAGCCAGGGATGGTTGTGGAATATTCAAAGTTATCGGAATCGTGAACTTGCCAGACACACTGAGCGGAGATGTCCGTCATAAAAAATAGCGTAAATAATAGGATAGTGGTACGAATAGCGTAGGTACTTTGTTTCATTGGAGTCCGAGATTTAAAAGTTAGAGCAATAACTATTTGGGTCTCAAGATATAAAAAATATCAGAGTTTGCGCCATGTGAATTAGATCTGTTCATTCACTAGCAACAAGATGTTAGATATTTGACTGTAAGTAGTCTCATAAAGTTGCCTCGTGCATTTTCTACGGAATTTTAAAAACAGGTAATTATACCTATGAAACTTAACTCCCTCTAAACTAGTTTAGACGTCCTATTTAAGAAATACAACACTATTTAGATACACACCGAAAATGAATCATACTAACGACCTGATTACCGAATTAAAAGAGAAACTAGTTCAGCAAGGAAACCCGACAGTATTGGAAGATTGTACGGGTTCTGAAGACTATGCCCAATCCAGATTGGTATTTAACCGAAAATTTGAGTTTAGACCTACACTAATTGTATATGTCGAAAATGCGGAGCAAGTAAGTACCGTTGTGAAATTTGCGCGAAAACATCCCACAGAGATCATTTTAAGATTTAGATCAGGAGGACATGATCACGAAGGAGAGTGCTCAGGTACGAATACGGTAGTATTGGATTTTTCGAAACTGAGTACCATAGAGATTCAAAAAGACCAGATATTCGAACCAACCAAGGAGAAATATAAAAAGCTGATTGTAGGACCAGGTGCACGATTTATTAAGATCAAACCTAAACTAGATGCCGCAGGTGTTGGGATTCCACATGGAACTTGTGAAACCGTAGCCATTGCCGGATTCACGATGGGTGGCGGCTGGGGGCCATGGACCCGTTTACATGGGATGGCCTGTGAAAGTTTAATTGGAGCCACTATTGTTTTGGGAAATGGAGAGATTAAAAAGCTCTCCTATTTAGATGATCCCAAAAGTGATGAAGGACGTTTACTTTGGGCACTAAGAGGTGGAGGTGGTATGAGTTATGGTGTCGTTACTGAACTCGTTTTTAAGACCTTTGAGTTACCTGATGTTTCGTTTAGTTTTAACATCAAGTTCAATCAACTATATACCATTCCTCAATTGGACGGGAGCATTAAAAAAGTGGAAGAGCCTATTAAAATGAAAGCCATTGAGGTTTTAAAACTTTGGGAGAAAGCCATTGCTCCGGATGCTTTTCCGAGTTTAATTGGAACCAATTTAAAAGTGGAAACTGCGCATTTAAAGGAAGGTGAAAGACCTGATCCAAATGCATATCTAAAATGTCAAATCAACGGATATTATGGCGGTTCTGAAATTGAATTAAAGGAATTTGTTCAAAAAATATTGGGAACCGAAGCTTTAAAGTCGTTGACCTTTAAACAAGATAGAATCAAGGATGCGCAGAATTTAGGACGTAATTTTAGTGATCAGTATACCTGGCATTTTGAATCATGGGATCGTCATGTGATCAATAGAATTAAATTGGATCCGGATGGCCCAGCACCCCATAAAATCACATCTCGTTTGGTAGATGCTATTTGTGAAGATCGTAACGATAACTGGGATGATAGAAGTAGAGAAGCGTTGATGTGTTCTTTACAGTCCAATAAAATACCTGAAGATTTTGATGCAGATATGCGTCATGGCGTACATACCTACATTACATTAGGTGCTATTTCGGGCAACTTTTATGCGAATTATTCGCAACCTGAAGGCAGTATAGGTAGTTCATTTCCATATAAAAAGCGCCCATTTACCATTCAATATCAAGCGTGGTGGAATCAGTTTTTAGATCGAGATGATCAATCTTGTTTAACTCCGGAAGAGATTGAAAAAGAAATGATCATTAACCGTCCATTTGTCAATCGTGCGCAGGATTGGATTGAAGATAGCCGTGATTATCACATTCCACATACCAGTGGGGCGTTTATTAGTTTTAAAGATTCTTCAATTCCTACATCTACCTATTTTATGGAAAACTACAATGCGCTAATTGATGTAAAAGTAGAATGTAGTCAGGACCCTAAACTGCTCTTTAGAACGCGCAAAACGATTTTATAAATTGTTATTACCATAAAAACATTTTGTTGTGGCTTTGAGTCATGGCAAAATGTTTTTTATTTAAAATCTAATTAACCTACGTTTTGAATTCCATTTTGGGATTTTATGACGTCCTGCATAATAGTGTCTCATATTAGCCCTTATTCTGGTCTAAATATACTTCCTTTTAAATTAAGTGTTTACGTGTTTTGTATACGTAGTTACCACATTGGTAAAATACGGGTTTATACGGATGGAATTTTAATTTTTTGATAACGTATTTTGGGTATCTAGTAATAATTAAAAAATACATAATAATTATCATTTTGTTTTAGTCATTGTTATCTACTTTGGTCTGGTTTAGTCCACCAGATAATAATTCAGTAATGGATGTTCATAATACCGAAACGAGAAGTTACAACATGAGCCAGATCAAGGGTAAAAACACCCGTCCGGAAATGTTGGTTAGAAGGTTTCTTCATTCACATGGTTTTAGGTATAGTTTGCACAGTAAAAAATTACCAGGGAAACCTGACATTGTTTTAAGCAAATACAAAACCATTATTGATGTTCGAGGTTGTTTTTGGCATTTACATGATGGATGTAAATATGGAGATCGGGTTTCTACAGCTTCTCAAAAAATCACTCTTCGGAGAAAGTCTGCTGTAAAACGAGATCAAATAAAAGTAGCTGAATGGAAGAAACTGGGTTGGAACGTGATTGTCGTTTGGGCTGAATGTGAGCTGGAACCGAGAAAGAAAAACTCAGAAAGACGAGAAAGTAAATTAAATGAAATTAAAATAAGATTGATAAAATAAGAATGCTTGAATATGAGTTTTATGCAGCAAAATTAGAATGGATATTTTGTGCTTGGATTTTGGTGTGTAATATACTCTGTTTAAAATAAGTTGGTTACATGACTTGTGTGCGTATTTACCACATAATTTAAATAAGGGTTTATACGGATGGGGTTTAAAAAAACAAGGATTTACCTTCGAACCCGATTTCATGTTAAGAAAATTGTTAGTAATACTTATAATAACATGTTATTATAAGTCAACTATATTACGAAATTCACACTATGAATTTTATTGATTTATTTTCAGGAGCTGGTGGACTTTCAGAAGGTTTTATACGGAATGGATTTGAACCAATTGCTCATGTAGAAATGGATTTAGCTGCTTGTAATACATTGAAAACTAGGGCTGCGTATCACTATTTGAAATCTAAAGGTTTATATGATGTTTATGTGAAATACTTAAAAGGTGAGATTTCTAGAGCCGATTTATATTCGCTTATTCCCGATGAATTATTAAATTCTGTTATTAATCTTCCAATTTCTAAGGAATATAATGATGAAATACAAAAGAGGATTCATAAAAATAAAAAACGTAAAAAAGTAGACTTAATAATCGGAGGGCCACCATGTCAAGCCTATTCACTTGTAGGGAGGGCTAGATCAGAAAATGGAATGAAAGGTGACTCTAGGAATTATCTATATGTTCAGTATGCAAAGTACTTGGAAGAGTATAAACCAAAAATGTTTGTTTTTGAAAATGTTATAGGTCTGAAATCTGCCAACAAAGGCATTTATTTAAAGAATATGAAAAAGCTTTTTGATAAAAAAGGATATAATATGAAGCTTTTTACGATTAAGGCTAGCAGTTTTGGCGTATTACAAAATAGGAGAAGGATTATAATCATTGGTTGGGATAAACAATATGATTTTGAAATTCCAGATTTAGAGTCAATAAATTTAGCGAATGACAAATATTCTGTTAATGATGTATTAGATGATTTACCAAAACTCCAAGCTGGTGAAGGGCAGAATAAATATACTCATTACAGATCTGATACAAATGAATATTTAAATTCAAATTGTATTCGGAATGGTGTGGATATTTTGGCACAACATAAGACAAGACCACATTCTGAGCAAGATAAAGAAATCTACAGAATCGCTGTGGAAAAGTGGAATATTGAAAAAGAAAGACTGGATTATAATGATCTTCCTGAGAAATTAAAAACACATAAAAATAGATCTTCTTTTTTTGATAGGTTTAAAGTTGTTGCCTCTGATAAGCCATATTCCCAAACGATTGTTGCTCATATTGCAAAAGATGGTCATTATTATATTCATCCAGATTTGAAACAAAATCGTTCTCTCTCAATTCGAGAAGCTGCAAGACTTCAATCATTTCCTGATGATTATTATTTTGAAGGTGTTCGGGAGAATGTTAATAGAACACCAGCTTTTAAGCAAATAGGAAATGCTGTACCTCCTTTGATGGCTTATGAGATAGCTAAAGTTATTAAACAAACTTTAAAATAAATGAGCGAAGAATTAAAAGAAAAACATTTTAATCCAAAAGCTCATATCCTGACGCTTCTTGGAGAGGAACTCATAAAAAGTCCTGTTATGGCAATTTATGAGCTAGTAAAAAATAGTTATGATGCGGATTCAAAAAAGGTAAACGTTTATTTCAGAGACATTGAGAATGTGGAGGATGCCGCTATAATAATTGAAGATGATGGCACAGGAATGACCAATGAAATAATTGAAGATGTATGGTTAGAACCTGGGTCAGATTATAGAAAACCAGTTAATTCCGAAACTGGATTAAGAGAGATTACTAAGTCACCGCTTTTTGGTCGAGTACCAATGGGAGAAAAAGGAGTTGGACGATTTGCCGTGCATAAGCTTAGTAGCAAAATACTTCTAATAACAAGACCTCTAATTATTGAATTAGATGAAGACACTAATGATATTAAAAAACAGACCCTTGCAGACTATGAAATTCAACTTTATATAAATTGGAAAGATTTTAGTCAATCAAAACATCTTTCAGATATCCCAATTCAATGGAAAGTTAAAAAAGATCTAAACGAATTTAGGTTCAAAGAAAGTAGTGGAACCTACATACATTTGAGTGGACTTAAAGAGTCTTGGACTAAAGGGATGGCAAGACAATTAAAAGGTCAAACTTTATCAATGTTATCGCCTAAAGTAAATGAAGAATCCTTTAGAATTAACCTAAACTTTGACAATCAATGGCTGATTGATTTTCCTACAGCTGATAAAATATTGGATGATGCTCCATATAAAATCACGGCTTTTATTGATAGTGATTATAATTTGGATTTTGAATATGACTTTTCGCTAAAAAACAATTCAGAAATCGGAAGTCGAAAAATTATCAATGATTCCGACTATAATAGAAACATAAAGGGAGATATCCGAAGTAAATATCAAATCGATTTAGAAAGAAAAGAATTTGAAAAAGAATCGATTGAAAAATTATTGATTGAATTTGACACAAAAGAACTGCCTTTTGGAAATTTAATTTTCGAGTTTTACTCTTTTGATCTTGATGCTGCTTCAATGAGAGATTACACTGATAATTCTAATGCATTAAAAAATATTCTCAAAGAACATTCTGGGATCAAAGTTTTTAAAGGTGATATGCGAGTATATGATTATGGAGAACCTGGAATAGACTGGCTTGGTTTGGATTTAAAACGTATTCAAAACAAAGAATGGTTTTCAAACAATCAAAATATTGGATACGTATTTTTAGACCCTGAAACATCTGGAGCTTTAATCGAGAAAACAAACCGAGAAGGGTTCATTAATAATGAGGCCTCATCCCTATTCACAATTGTATTAGAAAAAATACTTACTGAGTTTAAAGCAACTAGATCATCAGACAGAACTAAATGGCTCAAGTTTAGCAAAAAAGAATCAAGTAACCTGTTTGACAGTAAAATTGATTCTTTCAAAGCTATTGTTGAAGATGTAACTCTTAACGAAGATGAACGAAAGATCCTTTTATTAACTGAAGCGAAGAAACTTGAAGATAAATATGAAGAAGACAAAAATACACTTCTAATCCCAGCAGGAGTTGGTATGACAGCATCTGTTGCTCTTCATGAAATAGAAAAGCTTGTACCAAGAATGGAAGAGACTGTAAAGTCAAGACCAATTAAAACTGCCACAATCACAGATCAAGTTGATGAATTAAAACAATACACAGAGGGGATTATTTCTGTATTAAGAAAAGGAGGTAATAAACCATTAGATTTAAAAGAATCTATTACTAGGTCTTTTTCCAATTACAAACTAAAATTATCTAATAGAAAAATAGAACATACCATTGATATTGAAGATGGTTTAAGTACTATAAAATGTGACAAAAGGTACTTCATAACCATGATCATGAACATAATAGATAATAGTATTTATTGGCTAAACACAGTCTATAGGAATAATAAACAAATTTTTGTAAGAGCTTTTAAGAAAGGCTCTTCCGTTCATATCATATTGGCGGATAATGGTCCTGGATTTAAAGATGATATTTCCGATTTAATTAGACCTTTTTTCTCTAGAAAAGATGATGGGATTGGGATTGGAATGTATTTGATAGATACTATTATGATGAAATATGGGAAGTTTGACATTATTACAGACAAGGAAGAACTAAAAGAAAAAGGTATTCCTGAGATTTATACTGGGGCAGTTGTAGAATTAGTATTTAATAAAAATCAGGAATAAGATGCTTTCATTTGAACCAAACATAGTCGTAATTGACGATAAACAAGACGAGATTCAAGGAATCCTTGACCAATACAGGGAACAAGGTGTTGGCTGCAAATTTTTCAATGCTGACCTCTATGAAGGAGATACAATGCCTGATAATCCATATTCTGATGTTAACTTAATCTTTCTTGACTTATTCTTTTCCGAAACCAAGTTTGATGCAGAACTATGTGCAAACTGGGTACAATCACTTATCCCTGAAAAGTTATTTTACATCTTGATTATTTGGTCAAAAGACCCAGCTCATGCAGATGATGTAATTAAAGAGTTGAGTAAAGTAAATCGTCTACCTTTTACATTTATTGTGAAAAACAAAACTGATTTTCCAATAGATGATAATACAAAATATGATTACTCAAAGTTATTCTCTGAAATTGACAAAGAAGTAGAAAACATTCCTTCCTTAGCAGAAATCGGCATTTGGAAAAAGAGCATCAAAGGAGCAAGTAATATTGTGATAGGTAACCTGTCAAAAAATAGTGACCCTTCTCTTTTTAATGCTAAACTGCAAAAAATAATAGTTGGACATGGTGGTACATCACTACTAGATAATGAAGATAGTGAATACAAAAGAAGAACTTTATTTGATGCTCTTGATCAAGTATTAATATCCAATACTAGGAATTCTATTCCAATTGAAAATATTGATCAATTAAATAAAGAGCAACTATATTCATTGGGCTCTTTCAACTCAGCTGAAATGGACAAAGAACTAAATAGTTGGTTTCACTTTAAATTACAAGAAAGCATTCCTGAAAATTCAATATTACCAGGGCTAATTTGTGAAAACAATCATTCACTATTTAGAAACATATATTCCATCACTGACGATACAAAATTGGCTAAACGTTTCGAAAAACAATTAAGTGAAGGAGTAAACATAAAAGATATTACTTTGGTATTAACAAGACCATGTGATATTGCTCAAGGGAAATTTGGAAAAAACATTAAATTAATAAGTGGCGTATTGATTAAAAATCCATTTAGAATTTCAAGTGGCAAGAAAAAAGGAAATATCGATTTTAATGGCACACTTCCAGATTCTACAAAGTTTTTTGATCATCTACACTTTGACAATACGGACAATGATATTGCATTAGTTTTTGACTTTAGATATGTATTCTCAGTACCTGAGAAAATTTTCGTTGAGAAGTTCAACAACATTAAGATTTTCAACAAAGAATTATTATCTGAAATGCAAGTGGAATATAGTAGCTATTCTAGCAGATTAGGTATAACTCAGATAATTTAACTAAATACTTGTTATCTTGGTATATGAGTATTTACCACCAAGCACCAAGCCAAAGGAGGAATGAGAAAGAAACCTCCTTAAGACTCAATACTGTTGAATAAAAAACTAATAAGAAATACTGTTTGCTCGGTCCCCAGCACTAAAACTCCTTACTCAGTCCTCGTACCTCAAAACTCTTCCCTCCATACTCAAACCTCACTACTCATACCTCAAACTCTCTACAGGATTTCGTGTAGCCGCACGATAAGATTGAATAGAAACTGTGATTAGGGCAATTAACATGGTAATCAGACCAGCTAAAGCAAAGATCCACCAGCTGAGCTCAGTTTTATAAGCAAAACTCTCTAGCCAACGTCTCATAGCGTACCAGGCGAGGGGAATAGCAATAAGAAAGGCGATACCGATCAGGATGACGAACTTTCGATTGAGCATCAACATGATCTCGGAAATCGAAGCGCCATTTACTTTTCGAACGCCAATTTCTTTGACACGTCTTTGCATGGTAAATGCTGCTAAAGCATAGATGCCTAGCGCAGAAAGCAATACTGAAATCATGGCAAACAAGGAAAGTACTTTGGTTTGCGCATATTCAGTGGCATAAACTTTATGATAACTGTCGTTGATGTAGCCATATACAAAAGGAAACTCCGGATTAATTTGTTCCCAGGCCGTATTAATAGCCGCTAAAGCTTCCTCTTTACGATTGGAATCTATTTGAATCAGAAAGTTGTAACTGAATACTTTGCGAGGCGCAATAACCATTGGTCGCTCTGCATTGTGTAAATTTGTATAATGAAAATCAGGAACAACTGCTACAATTTCTCCTTCCGGGAACAAATAGGGTAGTTGAAACTTTAAACGAAAAGCGCGCCCAATGACAGCAGCCGGATCCGTTATTCCCAGCATGTTGAGCGCGCTTTCATTCAGAATATACTGTTCTTTATACTGACCTAAGCTTTCTTTAAGCTCGGCAACACGCGGGTGATCATTTTGGCCTCTGTTTTCAAGGGTGCTTAATTCGATCGCCTGATGTTCCCATTTTTGATCAGGTGTATAAGCTAGACTCACAGAACCGGCTAAAGGTTGTATGCCCAACATAGAAAAAAAATTGGCATCAGTAGTGAGGATATACATAGACTGTTGATCATCAGGAGTTACGCCTTCCATAGTGAATTGAAAATTATCTAAAATATCTCCACCAGGTTCTTCCATACAACCAGTCATATTCACAATTGAAGGGTTTTTGAGTAATTCTTCCTTTAGTTGATCGTAACGTTGAACAGCAGCCCAGGAATTTCTTTCAAGCACGATGATATCTTCATTTTGCGCTTGCGGATGTTGCGCATTTAAAAAATGCATCTGTTTGTTGAGCACTATGGTTCCGGTAATGGCCACTACAGCCAATGTAAATTGCAGGATCAGCGGAAATGTATACAGTTTATCTCGTGAAGCCGTTACTTTGGTATCAGACGTAATTTTAGAGGTCAATAAAGGAAAGACCGAAATGGCTGCAATTCCCAAAATGAATATAACGGAGATTATGAATAGTGGAAGCAAGGATGCAAAAACATCAATTCCCAAATAGTTGCTTAAGCGATAAGATGCCATGAGTCCCAGTAGAATAGTAGCACCTGAAATAAATAAAGATTCACGTGCCATTTCACGTGCCACAATACTTTTGGTTGCGCCATGTATCAATCTTATTTTAATGGACTTAACCTCATTGATAAATTGAACACGGCTTAGGTTTAAGAAGTTGATCAAAGCAATAAATAAGATGATGATACCACCGCTTGCTAGTAAGATCAAAGCTTTAAAATCTCCATTAGGTTCAATCTCGCGGGTTTTATGACTATGGAGGTGAATGTCTGTGAGTTTTTGAAAGTGAATGTTTTTAGGATGTCCATTTTCTTGAGCCTCAATGTCCCATTTGGCTTGAATATCCTGACGGAGCGCTTCCATATCCGTTTGGGGTTGTACCAAATAATAGGTGTAACCCCAGGATTGATTTACAGCCATATCTGGGATAGTCGTAAGCACATCTATATGGAAATGTGCATTGGGAGGCACATCTTCCATCACACCTACAATGGTGTAATTATCGGCAGTATCGGTTTGCTGATGGGTGATATCCATGGTTTTACCCAATACATCCAGATGACCGAAATATTTTAGGGCTAAGCTTTGGGAAATCACAGCCTCATAGGGCTGGGTGAGTACAGTTTCTCGATCTCCACTTAATAAAGGAAAGTCGTAAATCTCAAAAAATGAGCTGTCCACTTTGAATAGGTTATTGGAGTAAAAGCGATTACTTTCAATTTCCACAACACCTTTTTTAAAAGGCACCATGCGCACAAAGTTTTCAATCTCAGGATATTCTTGTGGTAATTGCGGTACCCATTGTCCCCAAACGCGAGCAGGGTGCATGGTACTGAAGTTTCCAGAGCTGGTGGTGACCCGATAAATACGATCTGCTTTGGAATGCATTCGATCGTAACTCAATTCTTGTGTGGTATATGAAAATACAAGTGCGACACAGGCGTATGCTAGCGTGAGTCCTAAAATATTGATAAATATCCATTGCCAATTGCGGCTGATTTTACGTAATAGTTGCATGGCGATCGGTTTAAATCAATTCAGCGGTTAATTTTCTTTTCTCTTCTTCGGTGATGATCTGACCATCAAACAGGTGAATCACCCGATGGGCAAAACCTGCATCGTAATCAGAGTGAGTCACCATAACAATCGTGGTACCTTCACGGTTGAGTTCCAGAAGTAGTTTCATAACTTCCTGACCATTTTGAGAATCCAGATTCCCGGTAGGCTCATCGGCCAGTAATAGCTTAGGTTCTGCAACAACTGCACGACATAAAGCCACACGCTGTTGTTGGCCACCGGAAAGTTGTTGGGGGAAATGCTTTTTACGATGCCCGATTTTCATACGGTCTAATACTGCTTCAATCTTGACTTTACGCTCTGCAGCGCTGTATCCCAGATATTTTAAGGGCATTTCTACATTTTCATATACATTGAGTTCATCAATCAGGTTAAAGCTCTGGAAAACGAAACCTACATTTCCTTTACGTAAAGCCGTGCGTTGTTTTTCGCGTAAACCGGAAACATCCTGACCATCTAAAGTATAAGTTCCTGAAGTAGGATTGTCCAATAAGCCAATCATATTGAGCAGGGTAGACTTGCCGCATCCTGATGGGCCCATAATGGCAGTGAATTCGCCTTTTTTGACTTGTAAATTCACTTCGTTTAAAGCCAGAGTTTCGACTTCTTCGGTGCGGAATGCTTTGGTAACGTTCTGTAAGTTGATCATGTTTTCCATACGCTTAATTTCTTTGCTAATGTATTGAATCGTGTTATTCTATTTCTAATTTATCGTTGTTTCCTAACAGGTCATAAGACGAAACCACGACCTGATCTCCGGCATGGAGTCCATCCAGGATTTCATAGTATTTAGGATTTTGTTTTCCCACTTGAATGGTTTGACGACTGGCGGTTTGTCCGTCTTTGTCGAGTACGTAAATCCAGCGTCCTCCGGTAGATTGGAAGAAAGCTCCACGTTGCACGAGTAGTGCAGGGCGTGGGTCATCCAACTGAATATTGAGATGATAGTTTTGACCGCTGCGAATATTTTCGGGCATGGCATCATCAAAAACCAGATCCACCAGAAAACGACCCTCGCGAACTTCCGGGTAGATTTTATCTACATGTAAAGCATAGTTTTCATTTTGGCGTTCCAATTGAGCGGCTAAATCTTTATGAATGCGATCAATGTAGTGTTCATCAATGCTGGCTTGTAGTTTATAATTACCCAAAACGTTGATCTGTCCCAGACGATATCCGGGAATTACAGATTGGCCCGGAACTGCGTTTAGCGCTGCCAATTGTCCATCCACAGAAGCGCGAACAATCAAATGCTCCTGACGTTGGTAGATCAAAGCCAGATTACGTTCCATGTTTTGCAGGTTTTGTTCAATTTTCTGAATTTGGGTTTTGCGAAATACAGCATCCTGCTTTTGACGTTCTATACTTAAGTTTTTGAGTTTGATAGCCAAATGATAAGCTTCTTCAGAGGCTAAAAAGTCTTCTTTTGAAATCAATTGTTCTTTATAGAAAGCCTGATTTTGCTGATATTTACGTTCAGTTTGTTTGAGGTCGAATTCTAAACGGAGTAGTTCACGTTCTAAAGAAAGCTTTTGTTGCTCCATACTGATTTGCGTTTCGCGTAAGAAGTTGGCTTTCTCTGCCAATTGTGCTTCACTATTGAGAATGTTTAAGCTGAGATTAAGATTGCTTAAAATCAAAAGTGTATCGCCTTTACGGACCATCGCGCCTTCTTCCAGGTAGATCTTTTCTACAATTCCGCCTTCTACGGCATCTACATAGCTCATGTATTTAGGTTCTACACGTCCACGTACGTTGATGTATTCCTGAAAAGGAGAGTCCAGTACCGTGGTAATGGTCAATTGATCTCGTGAAACTCTTAATGCGGAACTGTCGTCCCAAATCAAAGCAATAGAAGTGAGTCCAATGCCCAGAATACCCAAAATCCAAATTCCGCGGTGTTTGATGCGGAGCCAATTTTTATTTTCAATGGTGCGATCCATGCCGTGCCTATGCCAAACGAAATGCCATAAGGTTAAAGTGTTGTTTAGTAATGGTTTGAGTTTTTAGGAGTATAGGGGAGTGTCAAAGAAATGGACAATCCACTGTCTAATATTTTTACACTTTGCTATCGCGTGTTTGCATTTTGTACATTTGATTTCGATATGAAAACCGGACGAATTTTAATCGTAGATGACAACCAAAGCGCTTTGAGTGCTTTGCGATTGATGTTGCAGAGTGACTTTGAAGAAATCGAGTGTTTGGCCAACCCGAATTTGATCAAAGAACAGCTGGATCGTAATGACTTTGATGTGGCTTTGTTGGATATGAACTTTTCTGCCGGATTAAATACTGGCAATGAAGGATTGTACTGGTTACAGGAGATTAAAAAATGGAGTCCGCAGATCGAAGTGATCATGATCACTGCATATGGAGATGTGGAATTGGCTGTAAAAGCACTGAAATTAGGTGCGGTAGATTTTGTGCTTAAACCCTGGGATAATGAAAAGCTACGTGCGACCTTGCAATCCGCTTTAAAGTTGCGTCAATCGCATCAGAAGTTATCGGAGATGAAACAGCGTGAATCTTATCTCAAAGATGCGCTACAGTCCCGGAATGAACTGATAGGGCAATCTGAAGCCATGCAAAAAGTATTGCGGATGGCGGAAAAGGTGGCAGCTACCGATGCCAATGTTTTGATTACAGGAGAGAATGGAACCGGGAAAGCCGTAATTGCGGAACAAATCCATAGGTTATCTGCCCGTCATCAAGGTTTGTTGATGAATGTAGATATGGGTGCCATTCCGGAAAACTTATTTGAAAGTGAGTTGTTTGGATATAAAAAAGGCGCGTTTACCGATGCGAAATCCGATAAACCGGGTAAATTTCAATTGGCAGATAAAGGCACTTTGTTTTTAGATGAGATTGGAAATTTAACCATGCCATTGCAATCTAAGATTCTGGTAGCGTTGGAAAGTCGAACGGTGTTTCCTTTAGGAACGAGTAAAGCGGTTCCTGTAGATATCCGATTGATTGCTGCATCAAATGCCAATTTGGACCAAATGGTACAAGAGGGAAGTTTTAGACAAGATTTATTGTATCGGATTAATACCATTCAGATTGAGTTGCCGCCATTAAGAGAACGGGGAGAAGATATTGAATTATTAGCAACTCATTTTTTGAAGGTATATCAGAAAAAGTATCAGAAACCACATCTAAGACTGGGAACCCAGGCTTTACGTAAACTTAATAATTACCATTGGCCTGGGAATGTTCGGGAATTGCAACATACCATTGAAAAAGCGGTGATTTTATCGGAAGGAGATGTATTGATGCCGGCAGATTTTGATTTAAAAGCAGTAAATTCATCTATGCCCAAAGAATTACCATCACTTTCGGAAATGGAAAAAGACTTGATTATTAACGCGATGGATCGTTATCAGGGGAATTTGTCTTTGGTGGCAGAGAAACTGGGCGTGACACGTCAGACATTGTACAACAAAATCAAACGTTATGCGCTCTAGATATACCTCGGTTTTATGGCGTCTGGTCTTATTGATTCTTTTGGTCTCCGGAGGAACGCTGGCTTTTGTGTATCAATATTGGGAATTGGGAGCATTGGCTGTATTGCTCATGTTTGTGGTTGTGTGGAGCACTTTGCAGTGGATGTTTCAAATGCATAGCAAAGTGCATTTGTTTTTTGAAGGGGTGAAGTATGAAGATGGGAGTTTGCGATTTTCTACAGATCAGAATGACCCGCATCTCAACGAATTGTATCAGAAGCTAAACGAGATGAATGAGGTCATCACAGATATTAGAATTCGTGAAGCCAATAGCGAACGATTTTTTAAAGAATTTATGAAGCGATCAGCTAGCGGATTGATTGCTGTGGATGATGAACAATTTGTTGAGATTGTAAACGATACTGCGCTTCAAATCATTGGCTTACCGAATTTAACTCATATGCGTAGGTTGGAGCAACATCAACCTACATTGTTTGCTTTAATGCAAAATTTAAAACCGGATCAAAGTGAGCATTTAAAGATTTTGGATGGAAATCAATTAAAGCTTGTGGCGGTGAAAGTAGCACAGATTCGGTTCTCAGATAAAACGTATCGCATTTTCTCTTTGTATGACATCAAAACCGAGGTTGAAGCCCACGAGTTGGATACCTGGCAGAAGTTGATGCGCATCATGGCACATGAGATCATGAATTCTATTGCACCGATTACTTCTTTAAGTCAAACTTTGAGTGGTTATTTTATTCAAAATGACACTCCGGTACAGTTAGCTCAATTGCAACAAACGGATATTGATAATACCGTGAAAGGACTGCAGGTGATAGGAGAGCGGGCGAGTGGACTCCGTGGTTTTGTGGATAATTACCGTAAATTGACTAAGATTCCGGAACCGGAATTTGGAGTGATTCATCTGCAAAACTGGTTAGATTCTGTAGTATTACTTTTTAGAGGACAAGCAGAGGATTTAGAGATTGAACTAAACGTAAGTAATCAGTATCCGCAAGAGGTATTTCATGGTGATGAAAGACTTTTAACACATGTGGTGTTGAATTTACTTCAGAATGCGGTACAAGCGCTGGAAAATAGCTCAGATAAGAAAATTGAAGTGATTGCTGAACAAGGAGTAAATGGAGCGCTGAAACTTCGTGTGATTGATAATGGAAAGGGATTTCTGCCTGAAGAACAGGATAAAATCTTCTTGCCATTTTATACGTCCAAAGAAAATGGTTCAGGAATTGGTTTGAGTTTGTCTAAGCAGATTATGCGGAAACATAAGGGGAGTATTTCTGCCAGTTCGGAATCTGGTAGAACGGAGTTTGTTTTGGAGGTTTGATTAATCTTATTTAGATGTTTTGTTATACCACTTTGTTTGGATACAAAGTGGCGCAAAAATCAAGAACAAATAATGCTATCCAAGCACTCTGCCAAATCCTTGAAAAGCAATCAAAGTAGTCCCCAAATAGGGGAAACGTAAACGCCTTTGATGATTTTCTACAGATTTGGCATTCACTCCAACGCTTGCCCGCTATTTGTTCTGCTGCCAGCACACTTTTATGATTTTAGTGCTAAATCAGTTTAATATTTAACGGAGATAACTTTTTTGAGCAAGCAAAAAAGGAAAATAGCGTGTTTATGTATTTTAATTATGTTGTATACTTAGCCCTCATCCGAAGGAATAACCGCATTTAACGCGGCTATGGTTTTATCAATATCATTCGGGTATTTCAATTCCTTTAATTGATCCACTGATTTAGGGTAGGCGCTTTCAATAGCCAGACAAAGACCTTCGTTATTCTTTACAAACTCTTGATATTTAGATTGAATCTCTGGCCAACTCGAACCTGATGAACGTGTTTTTGAAGCATTTTTGTAAGCTCTAATTTCCATCCAAATTTGACCTAATCGTCTATTATTAGCTACTTTCTCCTTCTTTGTCATAACATCAGATTTTAAGAATCGCCAAAAGTAATTCGAAATCTCAGGATAATATCCAGGATCCTGATAATTATTGTCAGTGGGATTTCTCCGTAATACCTGTAAATCCTTTTATTTGCGATTCTTTAAATAGGGAATCGAATGCACACTTTTACACGAAATGTATATGTAACCAAAAAGGAAACACTTAGTTGTCAAAGGTGTAAAAGGTCGGTGCGTTTTGGAGAAAAGTTTGTAGCTGAATCAGAAGAACATCGTGGAACTTGTTTTAAATGTTCGCCATATGTAAATGCAGCTTTTTTGGAACCTGGTGATGCTGCGATGACGAGAAGATCAAAAAAGCATTCGAGTTATTGTGGTGTATTATATGTCTGGAATAAAAGACGTAGACGTTTTGAACGTAAAGGTCAATATGTAGAAGCAGTAGCAATAGAGTTGGCAAAAAAAGAGTGTTTAGCGGATCAGGAGAAAAGAGCGAAAAACAATGCAAAAGCCGCTGTGAAAAGAGCAGCAGAGGATAAAATCTATGTGGCAGAATTTTCAAAAGCCATTCGAAATAGATACCCCAATTGTCCAAAAGGAAGAGAAGAAGCTATTGCGCAACATGCGTGCGAGAAGTATAGTGGAAGAGTGGGTAGAACCGCTGACGCTAAGCAATTTGATGCCAAGATGATTGATTTGGCTGTGGAAGCGCATATTCGTCATGCTGAAACGGATTACGACAGTCAATTCAATAAAGGCAAAACGAAAAGGATGATTCGTTCGGAAGTAAAAAGTGATATTACTTCAATTTTGAGGAGATGGCGTAAGTCATAGTTGGTTTGTGATGGTTTATCGCGTTAATTTGAAATTAATGTGATGATGATTTATTTGCCTTGTTACTTCGAGAGGCTCAGCATCCGGCAAAATAAATCATTAATCGTATTAGATATTTTGATTTACCACTTTGTCCTGATACAAAGTGGTGCAAAAATCAAGAACAAATAATGCTATCCACGCGCTCTGCCAAATCCTTGAAAAGCAATCAAAGTAGTCCCCAAATAGGGGAAACGTAAACGCCTTTGATGATTTTCTACAGATTTGGCATTCACTCCAACGCTTGCCCGCTATTTGTTCTGTGGCCAGCGCACTTTTTTAATTTAGAGCTGTTAAATATTTAAAGGAAATAACGATTGTTTACTAAGGATTATATCGGATAAATATCAATTCAATAATATTCTGGTTTTTATTCTCTTCATGCAGCATAGAAGTTGATGACGTTAAGAAATAGCGAAGCCTTGGAGCTATTTTAGTCATTAAGCTTCGGTTTTAGTGTAACCAAGTGAAGCTAAAAATGCATTGTGAAGAGTGCTCTTTTTTGGTTTCGTTTTTTGAGCAAGCAAAAAAGGAAAATAGTGTATTCGCTGGCAAGCACTAGTTTATCGCGTTAATTTGAAATTAATGTGATGATGATTTATTTGCCTTGTTACTTCGACAGGCTCAGCATCCGGCAAAATATATCATTAATCATATTGGTAAAACAAGAACAAATATTGTGAATTCGCTGTAGGTTATTATTGAGTTTTAATTGCCTTAATAGAGTATACCAGCGGAATTCTGTTTTTAAAATGTGTGATCCTATATTTTCCTGTTTCAAATTCCTCGCAGTTTTTTACAAATGGATATGGTGCGTAATCGTATTCCATAATATCAGTTATCATCAGTTTATGCTGAATTAAACTGGTCAGAACTTCGCTCATGGCGTGATTCCAGGTCATACTGGTTTGTGTGATTTTGGAGTCTGGATTGGCATAAGTACCTTCTTCCTCTTCAACAATTGCCTCCTTGTTATCGTAGTTGTAAATGACTTTTTTGAGATCATCATCAAACATCCATACAAAGGGATGAAATTCTGCAAACACAAATTCGCCACCTGGTTTTAGAAAATGTTGAATGATATCGGCCCAACGATCCAGGTCAGGAAGCCAGGTGATTGTACCATATGTTGTAAATACAATATCGAATTTCTGGTCTAAGTGATTCTTTAAGTCATAGATATCACAACATACGAATTGTGTATCCAACCCAAGCTCAAAGGCTATTTCTTGCGCCTTTTTTATTGAATCTTCTGAAAAATCAACTCCGGTAACCTGGGCTCCCATCCGGCTTAAAGACATCGAGTCTTGCCCGAAATGACATTGTAAATGCAAAATGGATTTACCTTGAATATCACCTAGCATATCCAATTCTATTTGGTTTAAGGAACTGGCTCCTTGTTTAAATTTTGCTACCGCATAAAATTCTGAATCTAAATGTGTTTGTAGTCGAGATTCCCAGGATTCTTTATTCAGTTTGATGTAATCCACATTATTTGTTAAGTCCATGTTTAAGTTCATTCTTTAATTAATTGCTGTTTCTAAATGCATGGCAAATAACCATATATTTGGAAGCAATAAATTGTACAAAAACGAAATGCAGTACAAAAAAATCCAACCGAATCAGGCGTTAAATTCTGTCGTAGATCATTTTTGGTTTTTTCAGGTGGAGAAATCCGATTTACCTTTTCAGCAGACTCTTTTTCCATTTGGTCGTTTTGAATTGTTTTTTGAATTGAATGGAGAACATAAGGTCTTCTTTTCTGGTCATTTAAAAAATACGGTAAGCATTGTGTATACCGAGCCTTTTAAAGCTGTTGGTGTTAGTTTGAATGCGTGGTCAGCAGATTTTTTAATGCAGATTCCCATGGTTGATTTTTCATCTAAAACCACTGATATATCTGATATAAGTGAATATCGTGATGTATCGGATATGCTTCATACGGCACAGAATGAAGAAGAAATAATAGATGTTTTAGAAAAGAGTTTGTTTCAAAAAATAGAGCGTTATCAAACTGATCCTATTTCGTTATGGATTGCCCATCTCATTAAAAACAATACAGATCTAACGCTAGATCAATTCGACTTTTCAAAAATTGGACTGAGTAGAAGAAGGATAGAGCAGAAATTTGTAACCCATACCGGAGTTTCTATGGGGAAATATCTGGGACTCTCTCGATTTGAAAAGGCGCTTATAGCTCTGGAAAGAAGTGATCAAAGTGATTTAACCACCATTGGGTTGGATTTAGGATATTATGATCAATCCCACTTTATTAGAAAGTTTAAAGGTTATTCTGGGGTTACGCCAAAACAATTTATGCATCGTTATTCTCAAATTCCGGAACGCCCTATTCGTGATTTAATGTTTTTATAGTCGGGTTTCTTAGGAGATCATTTAATGCTCATTTCTGTTGCTTACGATAAATGAAAAAGTCTACATTTACACCTCGTTTCCAATAAGATTAATGATACAAAAACAAACCATGAAATACTTAGTTGCCTTCATACTGATAAGTTTAAGTGTTGGTCTATCAGCACAGGATACAACAACCGTTTACTTGAAACATGATTTCTCAAAGACCAGCCAAAAGAAAGCTTTTTACTACCAAAAAAAGGTGAAAGTAAATAAGGAGGTATCATACTCTGAAATCTATACGATGAAAGGGGTGATGTATCAAAAAGGATATTATCAAAACAAGGATAGTAAAATTAGAGATGGACAATTTGAAACGTTTTATTCGGATGGGAGTTTGCATCAAACTGGCAAATATTTAAATAATATTCAGGTTGGACTTTGGACGATTTATTATCCTACAGGAGAAAAGAAGTCCTATGGTAATTACAATGCTGAAGGCGAAAAAGACTCGATTTGGATCAGCTTACATCAAAACGGTAAAGTCAAAAGTACTGGCCAATATTTAAATGGTAATCGTTTGGGAGAGTGGATTGGTTTTTTTGATGATGGAGATAAAGAATATACCAAACATTATAATGAGGAGGGGAAACTCCATGGTACCTACGTGTTTTATGGATCTGAAAAATTAGTTTATGATACAGGTGCATATGAAAATGGAGATAAAATAGGAGAGTGGAAGTACTATTTTAATTCCGGGAAACCTAGTGGTGTAGTTGTTTATGAACAAGGGGAAGCTGTAAGCGCTACTTATTGGAATGAAGATGGTAAAGAAGTCAATCCTAAAAAACAGGTAGTCAATCAAGAGCCTGTATTTCCCGGTGGAGAATCAGAAATGTATGCGTTCCTGGGTAAAAACCTACGTTACCCACCTGATGCTCGAGATAGTGATATTCAGGGTAGGTTATATGCTTCATTTATTATAGATGAAAATGGTGAAATTATCGACATTAAAATTCTAAGAGGTTTATGTCCTTCCATAGATCATGAAGCCATAAGAGTGATTAAATCAATGCCTAATTGGCTACCTGGGATTAGCGAGAACAGAAAGACGCG
The DNA here is from genome assembly GCA_024398135.1 of bacterium SCSIO 12643. Taxonomy (NCBI): domain Bacteria; species bacterium SCSIO 12643. The sequence continues at coordinate 3,952,881 of CP073750.1, read as the reverse complement.
TGTGAAATATAATTTGCCTATAGTTTTTAAGTTGAGTTAGAGTTTTTGGTGTAATCCTATTTGTTTTTATTTTTTGAGGTTAATATAATAGTTTCTCAAGTTCTTCCATGTTAAGTGTCTATATTTGCGACTCGAATTAAACAATTCATTTTATGAAATCCCTAGGTATACTGATACTCTTTTTATATTCCATTACTCTCTTAGCCGTAGATAATGAGAATGCACCTTCTAAGTTAGAGGAAATACAACAATATATTGATAACCAACATTTCGGTTTTGAAGAAAACAAAGGACAGGTAACAGGGGAGGATGCTTCCAGAGTGAAGTTTATATATCAAAGCGGTGACCTGTCTGTTTTTCTATTATCCACAGGAATTGCCTATCAATTTAATAAAATTCAATATTCGGATAACACGGAATCATTGGATAAATTCCAAAAGGGTATACTACCTGAGTTAATGGAAGACTTGACTGATGAAATAAGTTTGGAAACTTACCGAATGGACTTTAAGTTAGTAGGTGCCAACCCTAATGCGATCATTACCATGGAAGGAAAAAGTAAAGATTATAATCAATATTACAAGCTTAATGCGTTAAATGTACATTCCTATGCTGAAATCACCTATCATGACATTTATCCAGATATTGATTGGGTTATTTATTGTAAGAATGGGGTAATTAAGTATGACTTTATTGTTCATCCCGGAGGTAATCCAAATCAGATCAAGATAAAAGTAATTGATGCCGAACAAATTAAATTAGATGATACAGGTTCATTAACGATGATCAATCGTATGGGTAAAGTTTATGAAGACCACCCAATAAGTTACCAGGGAGATAGAAAGTTGTTAACTTATTTTGAATTAGATAAGGATGAGATTAGTTTTAAAATTCCAGAGTATAACAAAACGGAATTGTTAATAATAGATCCTGTAATTGGTTGGGCTACTTATTATGGCGGACTTATAGGAGAACGAGGTTATGCTTGTGCTGTAGATGATTCTGGGAATGTATATATGGCAGGAAATACTACTTCTACAAACAATATAGCGGCTGGTGGACATCAAAATGTATATTTAAATGGTGGTGATGCTTTTTTAGTGAAGTTTAATGCACAAGGAGTGCGATTGTGGGGAACGTATTATGGAGGTAATTTAGGAGAAGTTGGATACACCTGTTCAGTAGATGATTCTGGGAATGTGTATTTGGCAGGTTCCACCAGATCGTATGCTAACTCGAACTCAAGTATAGCTATTGGAGGACACCAAAACACTTATGGTGGTGGTTATATTGATGCTTTTTTAGTAAAGTTTAATACACAAGGAGTGCGACAGTGGGGAACGTATTATGGAGGAAATACCATAGATGTGATAAACTCTAGTAGTGTTGACAATCAAGGGAATGTATATATATCTGGTATTACTCAGTCCACATCCAATATAGCTAGTGGTGGTTATGATAATTCATTTAATGGTGGACCATTGTTTGGAGATGCTTTTTTGGCTAAATTTAGTTCTTCAGGAACCCGTATATGGAGTACTTATTATGGTGGAACAGATGAGGAAGATAGAGGACTTTGTTCAGTAGATGATTCTGGGAATGTGTATTTGGTAGGAACTACAAGGTCAACTACCAACATTGCATCAGGAGGGATGCAAAATACACATGGAGGAGGCCTGAGTGATGCTTTTTTGGTGAAATTTAATAGTTTAGGTGGACGAGTTTGGGCTACTTATTATGGTGGGACAGGAATTGATTATGGAACCTTTTGTGCCTCGGATGATTCTGGAAACGTTTATTTAACAGGATCTACATATTCGGGAAACAATATAGCGTATGGAGGTTTCCAAAATCAGTTTATGGGAGGAATGGGATATTCAGAGGGATACTTAGTTAAATTTAGTTCATCTGGAGTTCGAAAATGGGGGACTTATTATGGAGGGAATCATGCGGATCATGGTTATTCTTGTGCAGTTGATAATTCCGGGAATGTATACATGGCTGGGATGACCAGATCAGATACCAATATTGCTCATGCAGGTTTTCAGGATACTTTAAGTTCTGGCGGTTTTGATGATATTTTTTTAGTTAAATTTAATTCTATAGGGGGAAGATTGTGGGGCTCCTATTATGGAGGAATTGGTGATGAGGGATATCCGTATTGTGCCATTGGAGACTATGGAAGTTTATATATGACTGGAATAACATCGTCTACTTCCAGTATGGCTATAAATGGACATCAGAATATTCATGGCGGTCTTAATGATGGTTTTTTGGTCAAAGTTTTATGTGTTGATTCCGTTATAGATACGCAATATTCTTGTTCCAGTAGTTATACCTGGATTAATGGGGTTACTTATTACGCTTCAAATAATACGGCAACATATGTTATGACCAATACTTCTGGGTGTGATAGTGTGATCACGTTAAATCTAACCATTAATGCGAATACAGGGGTGGATGTCATCACAGCATGTGATAGCTATACCTGGATAAATGGAGTAACCTATACCTCCAATAATTTCACTACATTAGATACCTTAACCAACGTACTGGGGTGCGATAGTGTAGTAACTCTTAATCTCACTATAGTTAATTCCAATACTGCTACGGATACGCATGTGGCTTGTGATAGTTATACCTGGATTAATGGAATTACCTATACTTCCAGTAATTTTACTGCTAAGGATACATTAATTAATTCCAATGGTTGCGATAGTGTGGTTATGTTGAATTTAACAATTAACTCCGATCTGGTTGTTGATGATATCATTGCATGTGATAGTTATACATGGATAGATGGGGTGACATATACGACAAGTAATAATACAGCAAAGGATACACTAATTAATTCCAATGGTTGCGATAGTATAGTTATATTGAATCTAACAATCAATAATCCAACATTCGGAGTAGATACTCAAATCGCATGTGATGCTTATACGTGGATCAATGGAGTGACCTATACCATGAATAATAATACTGCAATGGATACTTTGACGAATGCGAATGGTTGCGATAGTATTATAACACTTAATCTAACGATAAATCAGTCAACGACCGGAGTTGAAGTTCAAACAGCTTGTGATAGTTATACCTCAGTGAGCGGTAAAACCTGGACTACATCAGGTATTTATCAAGATACTTTAACAAATGCTTTGGGATGTGATAGTATTGTAACCTTAACACTCACGATAAATCAATCTACATTTGGTATAGATAATCAAACGGCATGTGATAGTTATACCTCAGTAAGTGGTAAAACCTGGACTACATCAGGTGTATATCAGGATACTTTAACAAATGCTTTGGGATGTGATAGTATCGTAACATTAAGCTTAATGATTAATCATCTGACAACAGGAGTGGATGTTCAATCCGCTTGTGGTTCTTATACCTGGATAGATGGGGTGACATATACGACTAGTAATAATACTGCAAAGGATACGCTAATTAATTCCAATGGTTGCGATAGTATAGTTACATTGAATCTAACGATCTATAGTCCAACATTCGGAGTAGATACTCAAATAGCCTGTGATGCTTATACATGGATCAATGGTGTAACTTATACGATGAATAATAATACTGCAATGGATACCTTGACGAATGCGAATGGCTGTGATAGTATTATAACACTTAATCTAACGATAAATCAATCAACGACCGGAGTCGATATTCAAACGGCTTGTGATAGTTATACCTCAGTGAGCGGTAAAACCTGGACTACATCAGGTGTTTACCAGGATACTTTAACGAATGCGAATGGTTGCGATAGTATTGTGACTTTGATACTCACGATAAATAATTCAACAACAGGGTTTGATAATCAAATTGCATGTGATAGTTATACCTCAGTAAGTGGAAAAACTTGGACTACATCAGGTGTATATCAAGATACTTTAACAAATGCTTTGGGATGCGATAGTATAGTGACTTTAACACTTATCATAAATCATTTAACAACTGGTGTTGATGTTCAATATGCTTGTGGTTCCTATACATGGATAGATGGTATTACTTATACAGCTAATAATAACACGGCAAAGGACACCCTAACTAACTCCAATGGTTGCGATAGTATAGTTACGTTGAATCTAACGATCAATAATTCAACATTCGGAGTAGATACTCAAATCGCATGTGATGCTTATACGTGGATCAATGGTGTGACCTATTCTATGAATAATAATACTGCAATGGATACCTTGACGAATGCGAATGGCTGCGATAGTATTATAACCCTTAATCTAACGATAAATCAGTCAACGTCTGGAGTGGATATTCAAACAGCTTGTGATAGTTATACCTCTGTGAGTGGTAAAACCTGGACGACATCTGGTGTATATCAGGATACTTTAACGAATACTATGGGATGTGATAGCATTGTGACTCTGACGCTCACAATAAATCAATCAACCACAGGATCGGATACGAAAACGGCATGTAATAGTTATACCTCAGTAAGTGGTAAAACCTGGACTATATCAGGTGTATATCAAGATACTTTAACAAATACTTTAGGGTGTGATAGTATCGTAACATTAAGCTTAACGATTACTACAATTGATACATCTTTAACTATAAACGGAAATACGATTAGTGCGAATCATACTGGCGCAAGCTATCAATGGTTAGATTGTTCTTCAAATTATACAATGATTCCTGATCAAACTAATTTTAGTTATACGGCAACGCAAAGTGGCAATTATGCTGTAGAAATAACAATGAATGGTTGTACAGACACATCATCTTGTGTTACTTTAACAAATGTAGGGATCAAGGACTTTGTATTTAATCCTAACTTTAATGTGTATCCTAATCCGACTGGAGGGGATGTGACCATAGATCTAGGGAGAGTTTATCAAAATATTGAAATAAATGTGTTTGACGGTGTTGGTCAGCAAGTGATGGGACCGATACAAAGAAATAATACGGATAAATTAAGTTTAGAATTAATCGGAGAAAGAGGAGTGTATTTTATTCAAGTGGAGATGGATGGGGTAACATCACTTTTTAATATTGTGAAAAATTAAGAATGTTTTGGTCATTACTGGCTAAACTTTAAATACGCTCTCGTTCCAGCCATTCCAGACCGTCTGGAAGTTCAGATGAAGAAAATTCTAAATGAATGACACGTCTCTTTTGTTTTTCGGATTTAGAAGATGAATGTAATAACAGTGGTTTCATCAATTGAATTCCACCGGCAAGTACTTCGCACAGATAAGGAACACTATTTTCAGTAATAGTTTTGATCTCCGTATCTGAAAGTCGTTTGTTTTGCGATCCCGGGACAATTTTTAAGGCGCCATTCCGACTGTCTGTATCATCCAAATGAATTCGGATGGTAAATGTATTTTTTAAGATCTCTTCGGGAGGACACACGCTATGGATGTCTTTTTTGTAGGTCCAACCGGAATAGCCTTCAAGATCCATTTTTTGATTCACATTTATGGGCACATCCTGATGCCAGGTGACATACCAGTTTGCATCTGCAGGCTTGTCAAAGTAAATGGCTTTGGTGATAAATGCATCAGGATCAATAGAACGTACAATTCTGAGTAAGTTTTTATTGATCAGTAAAGGTTTAAGGTTTGGGATGTCTTTTAACAGTGTTCTTTTTCCAAATTTAGGTTCATCTGTTTGTGCGAAGTACTTATCAATTTGTCTTGAAATATGTCTGAGTTCTCTTTTGGAGTAAACATAATTCAAAGTATCGAAGCCTTTATGCCTTAGTTTATTGATGAGTTTGTCTAATCCGGATTTACTAATTTCCGTATGATATAGGTCTAATCCGCCTTGCAATCTATCCTGAATGTTTCGTCTTAGTTTTCTTGGAGCAATAACTTTCGCTCCATCACCTAAACCCAAAATGTCTTTTTCCAATTCAAAATTATGCTGCACATCTAATGAAATGGTAATTCCATAATCATCTTGTTCTATAAGTTTTTGCGAAGAATGAAAAGGTTTGGTGAGAACATAAGGCGCGTGTTTCCTGGTGATATACAGCATAACCCTTTCCGGTTGAAGATTCGGAGAAACTGAAACCCCAATAGAATCTTTAAAATAAGTGCTGGGATCAAATTCGGGAGGATGTTCTCGATATCTGGATTCACTTTTTTCAATCTGAATCATCCGATCTAATGCTAAACTCAATAAGTCTGTTCTCCCGTTTTTAGAGCCAAATAAGAACCATCTGTTGCGGAATTCTTTCAATAGGTAAGGGTGGAAGTCGAATGAGCTGGCATTTCTGGCTTTAAAAGATTGATAAGTTACCTTAATCACCTTCTTTTTGATAATAGACTGATACAGTTCATCTAAAAACTCGAGTCCTTTAAGGTTGTCATTCTTTTCAAAATCAATAACCGGTTTTTGATTGGTTTTTTGTGCATAAACATGATCCTCCAGTTTTTGCACCATTCCGTCCAATTCCTTGAAGTGAGAGAATCCCTTGAATTGTCTTAAAAATTCTATGGTTTCGTTAAGCTGGTTTAGATCTTGATCCGTGATCGGAATATTGGTAATACTATAATCCTTGTCTTCGTATGTGTAATATTTCTTATCAATAACAATGATGGGGGCATTGTAACCCAATTTATCACTGCGCATTAATTGAATGTCGGCCTGAATGGTTCTTTTACTTACACCTTTTAAAATTCCTTCATGATCATATAAAGCATCCGAGCAGGCATCAATTAAATCGTCTAAAGTCCATTGTCTATAGCGGTTTTGGAGGCATTTGTCAATGGTTTTGTATCGAACTAGGGCGTTTCTATTTGCAGGCATTTTAAAGAAATTTTGATAAAAGTAGAATTAATTTTTCATTACGCAAAAAGACTGCGTAGTAGTGCTGAACCTTTGTCGCAGATTAATTGATAAAGCAGTTATCGAGCGTAAAATCCCCACTATCTGAAAGCGGAAAGATGGTGGGGCAAAGTAAAACGGAAGAGTAGCAAAGTTGGTCAATGCGCTGGATTGAAAATCCAGAGATAAAGGTTCGAATCCTTTCTGTTCCACAACAAATGTTCTTTAAAATATGGTGTTTAAGCACTAAAGACAGTTGATGGTTGATTTGATGTAGACCAGACTAGCGTTTCTGAATAGCGCAGTAGTGTCGTAGAGCAATGTTTTGCGATATGCTTCTATATGACTTCAATGTTAACTACCATTTCTTGTTTACGAGGGTTCGAATCCCTCTCTCAGTATGAGATAGCTCAGTGGATAAAGCAGCAAGACAGGTGTCGTGGGTTCGATTCCCGCCATACATGATGCGTATGTAGCTCAGTGGGTAGAGCACTGGACTTTTAATCCAGCGGTTGGACTTAAAATCCATTCCATCAAAAGTTGATCACTTGTAAAAATGATCTAATGAAAATAGTGCAAAGCAGTCCGGTGGTTCACAGGTTATGGATCAATTGAAAGCCATTTTTACAAAGTAATTCTAAATAGGATAAAGATGCTCTTCCCGCATCATAGAAGTTAATGGCGTTAAGAAATAGCGAAGCCTTGGAGCTATTTTAGCCATTAAGCTTCGGTTTTAGCGTAGCGCAGTGAAGCTAAAAATGTCTTGGGAAGAGTGCACTTTTTTGGTTTCGTTTTTTGTGCAACCAAAAAAGGAAAGGAGGAATAGTTATAAATCTTTTTTATTACGCAAAAAGATTGCGTAGAGCAGATAGACATTTGTCTTGTAAATGAGAAATCATGAAAACAATACCAAAATACCTGATAGAAAAAATAGTAGCGGTAACCCACGGTTCGCTGTCAGTTAAGGCTTTTGAATCATGGTTATATGAAAATGAAGAATTATCCGATCAAATTACAAAAGATGCATTTGTACTAGAATTATATGCTATCAATTATTCTAAGAAAGGTGTGAAATATGCGTTGGAGAAATTACTTACTGATACTTTGGGTCAAGATCATTTTCAGATGTATAAGATCAAGATGTTGCTTGAAAGTTTACAGTTAGAATCTACCGATTTACTTAGGATATTGGATCAATTGTATAATTTGTGGACCTACAACGATTATAGTTTTCTGGAGCACTTATCGCATTGTTATTTTATGGTTGAAGAATGTGAATCGTATCATATGCCGGTTCCTGATGATACACAGCAATACATCAGGGAAGAAGCAACAGTTTTGCTAAATGTAATACAGCAAGGTATGGATAAGGATCACGTTCGACTGGAAGAGTTATCTTTTCCCAAAAGACCCTCATTATATGATGCTTTAAAGTCGGATGGCAATGAAATCGGTGAAACGCTGACACAACTTACGACAGAGGCCACATCAAAGAAATCATGGTGGACCGAATTATTTAGCGCTTTCAAATTTAAGCGCTAGTCACCTTTAAAATTAGAATGTTATGAATAACAATATAAACGGAAATACATTAATCAATTTGGGTTATACGCCCGACAAATGGTTTAAAGAAGCCATTGAATACATCAATACACATCAACTGGAAGGAGAGGAGATGTTAAATTATTTGGAGCAATTTAAGACACCTCCAATGATTCCTTTGCATTCCGAACCCGTTGCTTACGCGCTAAACTTAAAAGCCGAAAACGAGTTGGAACAAGAGAATGTGAATCAGGTGATTGCGACCATGAACGAAGTCATGAAAACACCTACGGTAGTAGGTGGTTCTATCATGCCGGATGCATGTCCTACCTCATCTTTGGGAACCATTCCTGTAGGAGGTGTGGTGGTTACTAAAAATGCCATCCATCCGGGGATGCATAGTGCAGATATTTGTTGTTCGGTGATGTTGACCGATTTTGGTAAAACCGATCCGAAATTATTGATGGATGCGGCTTACGAAGCTACACACTTCGGGCCTTTTGGTAGAAATCGAGATGAGCAATATCCTTTTCCAACCGAGTTATTAGAAGCTTTTGAAGGGAATCGAATCTTGAACGATAATAATATGATTCAAGTCGCTCGTAAACATTTGGGAACGCAAGGAGATGGGAATCATTTCTTATTTATCGGAACGTCTAAAAACACGGGTAATACAATGATGATCACACATCACGGTTCCCGAGGTGTGGGCGCACGATTGTTTTCTAAAGGAATGAAAATGGCAGAGAAGTTTAGACAGAAATTGTCTAAAGAGACTTTGAGACAAAACGCCTGGATTCCATATGATACTCCTGAAGGTCAGGAATATTGGGATGCTTTGCAAGTGATCCGAAAATGGACGAAAGAGAATCATATGGTGATTCATAATGAAACGGCACGAAAAGCGGGAGCACAAATTGAAAATCGATTTTGGAATGAACACAATTTTGTATTTCAGGATGGTGATTTGTTTTATCATGCAAAGGGTGCTACGCCATTGAATGAGAATTTTATGCCGGATATCATTGGTCCGCGATTGATTCCTTTGAATATGGCTGAACCGGTCTTGATTGTAGAAGGGGAGAGTACAGTTTCCAATCTAGGTTTTGCGCCACATGGTGCAGGACGAAATATTAGCAGAACTCAGCATAAGAGATCTAAGGGAGATACACCAATTGAAGAGATTTTTGCTGAAGAAACAAAAGGATTAGACGTACGTTTCTTTTCAAATGAAATTGATATTACGGAGTTACCATCTGCCTATAAAAGTGCGCAGATGGTTCGAAATCAAATGGAAGAATTTGGTTTGGGTACTGTGATTGATGAAGTCTTGCCCTATGGATCAATTATGGCTGGAGATTATGCGAAGAATGCTCCATGGAGAGTTCGTAAAAGAGAACGAATGAAAAAGGAGAATAAGTGAGTTTAAGGTTTAATCTGAATACTACTGTGGTATGAGGGTTAAACCTTGATTTCTTGTTTGTTTTCTTTTGTTACTTCGACAGGTTTAGCATTCGGTAATATATAATCAATCGTATTTAGATATTTTGAGAATTCTGAATCGGTCGAAGTACAAGGTTAAAAGAACAAAAAAACCGCATCAAACGATGCGGTTTCTATTTTGATTCATGCTCGGGTTAACATGAACTATTGTGCGAAATCTCTATAATATTTGTGTGTTAAAATGTAAAACTTACCTCAACTTCCCAGTCACCATTTTGAAGGGTGAATTTACCAGTAGCTACCTTATCGTAGTCTTTAGGTAAAAACTGAATAGATCCCATGTTTTGATCTGGAGTATTATTGTCCTGATCGAAAAAAGTCAATGTGCATGCATCATTAAGAGGTATCGTATCAGTAGGTAGTCCTGAATCCGTTCCGAAAATAGCTGGTGTACCCTGAACTACATTTTCTACAACTTTAGAACTGGTATAAACCTCATCTTGAGATACCGTTTTGATAAGTTTAGGATACATATCTGCAGTGGTAAGTGGGTCCCAGGAGGTTCCGTTATTGGTCTCCGGCCATTTAAGAACTTTGATTTCCTGAATGATCATTTTGGTTGGATGAATATTGATTCCAATGGTGGCAATAAAGAAATCTTTAACACCATCACTGTTTATAGCTGTTAATTTCACTGTATAATACCCATAATATTCATAATAATGAATTGGAGACTCTTCGGTTGAAGTATTTCCATCTCCAAAATCCCAGATGTATTTTTCTGCATTAAAAGAACAGTTTGTGAATTCAACCTTTAAGGCTGTTGGAGTAATTTTAGCATAAGCGGACCAACATGCTTCTGGTAGTGGCGCAGGGTTTGGATTCGGATTTGTTGGAGGGTTGGTAGAAGGAGGTTGCGGATCCTCTTTTTCACAACTTTGAATGGCTGTCATTCCAACCATCATTAATAACATCAATACCCAGTTAAATTTTCTCATCACGATTTGTGTTTTGGTTGTCTTTTTGAATTAAAACGCGGCCAAAGTAGTATTTCAGCAAATCATTTCAGAATAAAGCTTTAAAATGTCGCAAAATGATTGTTTTGTAACGTTTCATTGCTGACATTCCTGAAATAAATTCATACCCATCAAAATGTTATTTTTACTCTATGGAAATTGATTTTGAATTCTCTACAGAAATGATGCTTTTGTTGGGGCAGGTTTTGATGGCGCATACGTTGACGCTAATGCTTCATGCCTTGGTTGGATTTGTTTTGGGTACCGTAGTCGTGCTCATTATCTGGAGAATGATCCGGAAATATAGTGGGTTTCAGCGAAGTTTTGAATCCAGTCTGACCCGTGTGGGCGTGAAGATATTACATGTCTTGTTTTACGGTTCCATCATAGCGATGAGTGTTACGGTGAGTTTGCATTTGGGGAGTGTGAAAATTGTAGATCACGAAGTGCAACGTGGGGTGGATTATGGATTAAAGTACTGCCGGGAGGTTTATTTTGAAGATGAGGAGTTGATTCAGGAAGTTTTTGATGCAGCACAAACGGTGTATGCTGCAGGAGGTGGAGTATCGGAGATGAACGAAGCCATTGCGCAGGGAATGGTAGATGCCATTAGTGAAAAATATGGATTAGGTTTTATGGGCAATGGATTATTGGGTGGAGCAAAATCCGAAATGGTCACCCAATTAGAGTCTATTGAAAAAGCAATCATTTTTATCTCGGTATCCAAATCGCTCGAATACATAGGGCAAGAAGATTTGGTAGAACCCGACCAATTGGAAAATGCGTTTAACCAATGGATTCATTCCGATTACGAGAAGACCTCTCAAGATGTCAATTCGTTTATTCGGATCCAGATTGTAGATCAAATCAAACCTTTGATTACCAGTATCTGGTTACCGTTTTATCTGGTAAGTGGGTTGGTGGTTCTATTAACGGTTTTGGAGGTGGTGGTTTATTATTGGAAGGGTTGAAGCAGAGTGAAGATGTCATAGAAGACCTTTCTAGGTCTTAAATCTTAAGCATCATGCATAACATTTTTTCTAATCCTAAAGAAAATTGACGTTCATTCTCAATTGAGTTAATTGTTGCTAGTTTTTAGTCTGTGATGTTTTGTATTGTTTATTAGTGATTTGCGAGGTTTTTATACGTAGTTACCACATTAGTAAAATACGGGTTTATACGGATGTGATTTTAAACATGGTTAACATAGCTTGCGAAAACAAAATGAGTAACACAATTTAAAAGGTTCTGTAATAAAATAATAGAACCATTGTAATAATCTGTTAAACTGTGTATATAAGGAAAAACTCAAACAAATAATACAGTTGAGTGATTGAAGTAAAATGAAAAATCAAAAAAGTACTAAGTATAAAAATTCCAATTAATCATAACTTAGGAATATTTAGATTGATTCCAATAATTACTGAACTAGATCTATTATTACATTTGAGATTATAAAAACAAATTGATAATGTGGGACTTTAAATCTGAAAACACAAAAACTCATACACATGGATTTCATACTTATCCTGCAATGATGATACCCCAAATTGCTAAAAAGTTAATCACTGACTATGGAACAAACGCTCAATTGCTTTTTGATCCGTATTGTGGAACGGGAACTTCATTGGTTGAGGCTAATTTGGCGGGTATCAATGCAGTCGGTTCGGATTTAAATCCATTAGCTAGACTATTAGCAAAGGTAAAAACGACACCAATAGAAATACAAACACTTAAATTTCATTTACATGATTTTGATCAATACCTATTTAGGTTTCGTTTTGGGTTTGATGGAGCAGATTCAATTATAGCTCCTAGTTTCCCTAGAATCGATTTTTGGTTTTCAAAAGATGTTAAGCAAAAGCTCGCGGTTATTAAAAAATATGTTGATAGAATTGAAAACAATGATATTTCAGATTTTTTCAAAGTAGCACTAAGTCAAACTATTAGAGACACATCTTGGACTAGAAATAATGAGTTTAAGCTTTATAAAATGAGTAGTGAGCAAATTAAAAACTTTAGTCCTGATCCTTATGGTAGAATGGAGTTTGTGTTAGGAAGAAATTTTAAAAGTTTAATAGAATTCATAGAAGGACGAAAAAATGATTCCGTATCTAAAGTTTTAAATGTTAATACAATTAGAAGTGTTCGAAAAAACAAAGTTTTTAATACTGGGGTAGATATGGTTGTAACTTCACCTCCTTATGGTGATTCTGCGACTACAGTTGCTTATGGACAATTTTCTACCCTGGCAAATCAATGGTTAGGCTTCATGGAAAATGGGAGGACTTTGGATAAAGACTTAATGGGAGGACAAAGAGCTGTTCGATTAAAAAAATTCAAGAGTGAGGCTTTAAATGAAAACATTAGTGAGATTTCAAAAGTAGATTCCAAAAGAGTTCTTGACGTTGTCTCTTTTTTCAGTGATTATGAAAAGTCGATAAAAAACGTATCTCAATTAGTGAATCCAGGTGGCATCTCATGTTATGTTGTCAGTAATCGTAATGTTCGAGGGACAACAGTTTTGACAGATCAAATTACTAAAGATTTCTTCGAAAATTATGGGTTTGAACATATCGATACGTTTACCCGAAAAATTTCAGGTAAAAGAATGCCTCGACAGAATAGTCCTACTGGCAATGTTGGTAAAAAAGTAAGTCTGATGAACAAGGAGTTTATAGTAGTAATGCAAAAGAATTAGCAATGGGTATCGATTACACAAATGAGCAACAAAAAGCTTTTAATACTCTTGATAGTGATTTGCAAATTATAGCTTGTGCTGGTTCCGGGAAAACCGAAGTAATATCAAGAAGGATAATCAATCTTCTTAAAACAGGAAAAGCAGTGCCTGAAAATATTATTGCTTTTACCTATACTGAAAAAGCAGCAGGAGAGCTAAAAAATCGAATTTATGAATTAGTGGAGGTTGAGTTTGATAATAACCTCAAAGGGATGGCAGAAATGTATATAGGTACGATACATGGCTGGTGTTTTAAAATTTTGCAAGAACATGAATTCGAGTATCAAAAATTTTCAGTGCTTGATGAAATACGCTTAAAGCTATTTGTAGATAAAAACTACAAAACCATTGGTATGAAAGACATTTATCAAATAGATAAGCCTGATTTACCAATGAAGATGTTCGTGGATACGGATAAGTACATACAAATTATGAACATTGTTAGCGAAGCGAGAGTAAATCCAGGTAAAGGGATTCCAAAAAATGTCATAGAAGCTAGAGAGAAATACGTTTCAACATTAAAAGAGAATGGATATCTGGACTTCTCAATGATAATGAGTGAAGCGAAGAAACATTTACAGTTAAAAGGAGACTTTTTTCATAAAGTTTGTGACAAAATAAAGTACTTAACTGTTGATGAGTATCAGGATATTAACCCCATCCAGGAAGATGTTATTAGATTAATTCATGATTCTGAGGTTAATATCTGTGTTGTAGGAGATGATGATCAGAATATTTATCAATGGAGAGGTAGTGATATCGATTATATAATAAATTTTGAGGAAAGGTATAGTGAACAATCCGAAATACAGCAGGTTAAGCTCATTCAAAACTTCAGAAGTTCTGAAGGTGTTGTTGATATAGCACAAAGTATTATTGCAAAAAACAAAAATAGACTTGATAAAAAAATGGTTTCTTCAAGTCATCATGAGTATGAGAGAGACAATATATTATACAACGATTTTGACACCGAAGAAGAAGAGAATGACTTCATTATTGAGTCCATTAAAAATTTAAGAGGAAAAGCTTTCGTAGATAAACCCGGTAATGATAATAGGGGATTAGATTATTCTGATTTTGTAATACTGATTAGAAAATGGAGTAAAGCTGAGGGGATTACGAAAGTTCTAGACAGTCAAAACATTCCTTACGTAACAGGTGGTGTAAATAAGCTATTTGATTCAAAAGAGGTTAAGGCATCCTTAGGAATTTTTGAGTTTCTCAACAATGAAATAGACGAAGCCGAGTTAAAAAAGCTTTGGTTAGAAGTTGATAAGAGTAGGATTACGCAAGAAAGACTATCGAAAGCAATTGAAAAATTAAAAGAAGAAAATCCCGATAGAGAAATATTAAAGAAAGATGGAGTATCTCGCCCTGTAATGTATTGGGAATTTTGCTTACAGGAGATATTTTGGAAGTTCCTAGAGAATTCAGGAATTTCTGAAGAAACATTTGAAAAAACAGAAGACAAACACGATAATACTTTTGGGGAGGTTATAATGTATAATCTGGGTAAGTTTAGTCAGGTTATTAATGATTTTGAATCCATAAATTACAAGACGGGTAGTTCATCTTTTTACCTTTTTAATTTTTTGAACTTTATAAAACATGCTGCTAAAGATTATTATCCAGAAGGTTGGATTAATAGTACCTATAAAACTCCAAATGCTGTTCAAATAATTACTATTCACCAATCAAAAGGGTTGGAATTTCCTGTTGTGTTCATACCTGGAATGAATAGAAACTACTTTCCATCAAAAAGGAGAGGTGGTGTAACTGAATGGAAATTTTTGAATGCTGATATAATCGAAAACTCAGATAAATATAGAGGAATTGATGATAATAATGAAGCGGAACGAAGATTGTTCTATGTAGCTGTTACTAGAGCAAAAAAATATTTATTTATTTCTAGAGCTCCAGCTCTGAATAACAGATTGTATCAAAAACCATCACTTTTTATAAATGAAATAACCAATTCGGATTTTTTAATTTCTTCTAGCAGTGAAAAATTTGATAACCTTGAGGAATTATCACCACAAGCAAAGGATTCAACTAATAATATTAGTTTGAATTTTTCAATTTTAAAAGACTTCTTCGATTGCTCATATAGATTTAAATTAATTTCTATTTATGGATTTGCTTCTCCATTAAGTCCGAGAATGGGGTTTGGCAAAACTATTCATGATTCACTATCTGAGATTCATAAAAGAGCCTTTGCTTCTGAGAATATTTCAAAGGAGAATACAGAGAATATTGTTTCAAACCACGAAAATTTTCCATATGCACCTCCTGAGTTGAAAAAGAAAATGAAGAAATCAGCTCGTGATGTTGTTTCAAAATACATAGAAGAAAATCAAAGCGAATTTAATGAGATTGAATTCGTTGAAAAGGATATTCAGTTAAACCTTGGAGATGGAATTTTTGTTTCGGGACGAATCGATTTAATAAAAAAGAAAGACTTCAAAGGGAAAATGGAAACAACCATTATAGAGTTTAAATCGAATGATGAAGCACAAGATAAAAAAATAACAGAAGAACAATTACATCTGTATGCTTTAGGACATAGAGAATTAACAGGTCAAAAGGCTGACTATATAAGAATATATATACTTCAGGACAAAGACGAATCTAAAGAGAAAAAGGTTATTGTTAGTGACCGTGGTATACCCAAGAAATTAAGTGAAGATCATCTAACTGCAATTGAAGGGAAAATACGGAATGTAGTAACAGATATTCGTGATAAAAAATTTGACAAGGTCTGTAAGTATTCTATTTGTAAAGAATGTGATCAAAAGCTGCTCTGTAGTGGCTATATAATTTCAAAAGCTAATAAATAGTATGATTAGCGATGTAGAAATAACGGCTTTATTTAGTAACCCCGAGGATACGTATGTTATACATTATGCATACATGGTGGTAGATGATGCCAATGGTAGCTCAAAAAAGATAATAAGTGTTTACGCTAAGAATCTAAATTCAACAGACAGCCGGGAATTTTCCATTGATAAAATATCAGCTAATCATGATATTCCAAAGGAAGACATTAATGATATTTTTGATGATCTAGAGGAAATAGTTTTAGATGACTTTAATTCCTTCCTAAAAGAAAAATCGAAGTGTCATTTTATATACTATGGAGAAGAAGATGGGCTCGGTTTGATTTTAGATGAACTCAAAAGAATATTTGAGGCCCGGAATAAACTAGATGCAAAAAAGAAATTTAAAGAAATTCCAACAGCAAAAAGGAAAAGTATACCATATTTGTTCCAATTTAATGATAGCGATAAAAGCCTTAAAAAATTTGTAAAAAAGTACAATGAAAATAAATTACCTACTGGCTTTTTAAGTTGTGATGAAGAGGGAGTGTCTTTTGAAAAGGGAGCCTATAATAAGGTTAGAGAGTCTGTTTTGTGTAAAGTTGATTTTCTAGTAACCTTACTAAATTCAGAACGGAATCAGACATCTCAATCATCACCCTATCTAGGTCCTCTAGATATTGAAACAATAAGACCCATTGATATTTTGAAGAATTTGAATATAAAGTCATGGATCTTATTATCAGGGATTGTAGCTGCTATTTTTGGAGGAGGATGGGGATTGAATAGTTGGATTAATTCTGGCGAGAATAAAGATCTTCAAAAGAAAAATGAAGCCTTGAAAGCTGAAATTGAGAAAAGTAAATCTGATCACTTTGAACAGCTTTCCAAAGTTGCAGATTCCCTCAATACTTTGAATTCCGAAAAAATTCAAAAGATTCAGAATAAATACGAAAGCAAGTTAGATTCGATTTTAAGCGATACTTCAAAAGTGTCCAAGTAGTATATAATTATCTATGAAAAAAACAAAAAAACTATTTAGGGAAAGATGCCAATACAATTGAAAGCACGCACAAATATCTTTCATATAGTAACCACAGTAAATACACAATCGGGAATTATATCAAAGAGATGAATCATCTCTGCTGTTATTACCAAAGAAGCCCATAGTTAATAACCAAGCAACAAATTCAAGATTATCTTTACCACCTTGTTACAACAAAGAAATTTGGTCCTAATCCCTGGAATAAAGTGTACAAGGATAATTTGAGCCATTTGGTAAGAATCAATAACTAAGAAACCTTACACCCAAGTTTCTTTAATAATTTCTGCATATCACTCATTGCTTGTGATCGACTTTTATGAGTCTCAATGTATATTCCATTAATGCTTAATTCTTTAAAAAACTTTTTGCCATTTGGGTGTATTGGTTTGAAAGAAAAAAGATACCGCTCTTTGCTCGTATGATATGGCGCCAAATCCATAATTGGTAATTTACAATCTACAACATACTCTAGGGCTGATTTATAAAATTCAGGAACGGTTGAACCTTGAATTAATCGACCGTTAGCTTTAATAGATAATAATTTTGCTTTTTGTTCGATGCTGGAATTAGGGAGAATTAAACCCTCAGGTTTTTTTCTGGAAACAAACTTAATAATACTTGAATCTCCTTTTCCAGTTTGGGTAATAGCTCCAATATATTTTAGAGTGTTTAAATTTCCAGTAATAGCACCTGACTTCTCATTCTGGTAACCAAACAACTTCACACATGCTTGCTTTAATTCTCCTCTGGTTAATTGTCCTTTTTTCTGAATATGGTCCAACATTTTAGTAATCATATTTTCCGGATGACCTAAAGATTTAATATTGGCAATAACATACTGAGGATAGTGATCTGATATTTTGGGAGTCTGAGAAGGTTTATTTCTAATTGTCTTAGTGCTAGGGACGTTATTTAGAAATTCATACATGAGAATCAAATCGTCTTTAGATTCAAACCAATTGTATTTAATGCATGTAATGTTGTTTGTTTTTTTCGCTCGATTTAAATCCTTTTCAGCAAAATCCTTTGCTATAAGAATAAGTTCAATATCATCTTTGATAATTTTAGAGCTTTGAGGAATATTAACTCCTAATTCTTCTTTAACATCAATATATATTTCTAAGTAGTTATCCTCAATAAAGTCTCTGTAATCGTTTGCTTGACTTCTTATATTCCGATCAAAGTCCTTTTTTAATTCAACTACAACAAATTTTCTACTTTTTCTATTGAAAGCTAGTATATCAATTCTTCCATCACGGTCTTTCTTTCTAACATTACCTGACAAGGTATACTCAACCTTAATAAAAGTTAATTCTGGAAATATAGAACTCCAATTGTCTTTTATGAAAACTTGTAAATCATTCTCTGATCTGTCAACTGAATTTAAATGCGTTCCATATTTATTTGAAAAAAGACGATTCATTTAATAAGTCAACTATTTAGTAGGAACTAACAACTCGCGAATATCTACATCTAAAATTTCTGCAACCCTTTTTAAATCCTTTAAATGAGGTTGTGATTTGTTGTTGCACATTGAAGTAACAGTATTTGGATTCTTCTCCAATTTGGCAGCCAATTCTTTTTGGCTCATTCCTTTAATAACTAGGACTTCCTTAATTCTATTAATTCTTTCAGACATGCTCCAAAATTAGACAAAAGCAGTAGGGGAGACAACTCTTTAGAATCTAAAATATAGGTATATGCAATGATAATATTGGTTAAAACAGTTATTCTATCAAACAAACCAATGAAAATATTTTGAATTGTCATATGTTAAACCTAGATTTGCATAAGAATAATCAATGAAATAACAGTTGTAAACAATTATTCAATATGACAAACAAAGATTTAATCGTTCGCCTGATTCAACAAGACTTAAAACACAATCAGTTAACTGCAAGACTAAGAAAAGCAGGGCTAGAGGGAGATGAAGTTTTCTATTTGGGAATTTTGGAAATCGTATCTGATCTGATGGGAGTACCCAGAGTGAATGATATTGAAGAAAGGTGGTCAGATATATACATCAGCTTTATGAATGATGTTGTTCACTTTGAAATTTCTGGACGAAGCGATTCGTACAAGCCATTGGCGGAAATGTGCTATATAAGATTAAAGTCTGCTATAGAATTTGGGCAAAATATGACTGCATAATATTATGTTAAATAGAAAAGCGCGTTAGCCCGAAAGAAATGCGGGCCGATGTTGGGGTGAACATTTTCACTGACTGCAAGGAAGTAATTGGTATTTAGGCATGCGTCCCAATAGGAATCGGGATAATGCGAATGCCGTTCAGAAATCTTGATTTTTTGGTTCGTCCCCAAAGCCTTGGGGATGAACTCTAATATAAATCACAACCATAACGAAATGCCTGAAAGAATCAACGGGCTGAGAAATGCAGTTCCACATAGAAATAATTAAATCACTGAGAATCGCGTAGAATTTAAATTCCTGGACTATTTATCGAATATGCGAAATTTTGGATAATTCTGAATGCGTGAGAATTGCGTATTTGAAAAGTTTTCGGGCAAATGGTTAAATACGAGAAATTTGGGAACTGAATTTTGATTTGAATTGAAATCAGTTTTTGGAAGGATTTAGTATGTGAATCGTTTTATCATAACCGGGATTATAGAATACAGCATAATTGATTAACCAGTAACCGTAAATCGTTTTAACATAATATCGTGCCGTTCTCGGAAATTTAATCGTTCCTCATAAATCACCGAGAACTGATATTATGCTAAATACTGCGTATACACGATTTACAATATTTTTTTCCTATAATTAATATTATGTTAAATAGTGTTTTCTGAATCCACTCCATTTATGTGGTTTATTGGAAATCTATACAGCTCATAATTCGTGTGTGCACATTTTAAAACATAAAAAAACCACCTGTGCACTACAGATGGTTTTAAAATTGTTTTATGTGAAATAGCTTATTTCAATAAAGCCAATAAACCTTGAAGCTCTGTTAAGTTTAATCCTCCGTTTTTGTCTTTGTCCAAAGTATCGAAGTTATCAGCCACTTGTCCCTGAGCTTCGTTTTTGCTAATTGACTTGTCTTTGTTCAAATCCAATAACCCAAATAATTTGGTGATATCGTCCATGCTAGAGTTTTTGGTTAAACTCGATAACAATTGCGTAGCAGCCATATTGGTTAAACTTGAGCTTTTAGATTTCTTTTCAGTAGTTTTTGTTGCATCTCCTGATGCATCCTGGGTTGAACCACAACTTGCTAGTATCAGTACGGTTGCAGCCGATAAAATAACTTTTTTCATTTGTGCTTATTGATTTAAAGCGGCAATAATACACCTCTTTCGCTACAAAAAAGGATTCAAAACGCTAAAAAAAGCATTCCGAATCCTTCCTGTCCTAAATAAAAAACGAAGCGTTTACTCAAACTTCAAATACTGAATCAAATTGACTTTGGTGGCATTGATGGCTTTAATGCCTACAATGGTAACCACCAGAATGATCAGTAATATGGGTGTAATGAAATATGGCCAAATTGGCATGTCAATTCTATAAATAAATTCGTCTAACCAGTTTTGCATCAAATAATAAGCTATTGGAATTAAGACAATTGCCGCCATTCCGGTAACTTTGATAAATGTTTTAACCAGTTGATATACAATCTCCTTAACCGAAGCGCCTAATGTTTTACGAATCGCGACTTCCTTCAGTCGTTGCTGAATAGTTAATGTGGCTAACGCAAATAATCCCATTAATGCCACCAGAATCACAATACCAGTTAATACGCCAAACACCACCCGTTGTTTTTGATATTTCCTATAGGTACGTGCAAACTGATCATTTAAAAAACGATATGAAAACGGATAGCCTTGCTCTACATTTTCTTTCCAGAATTCCTCAATGGTCGCCATGGTTTCAGGTACATCATTTGGCGCAATTTTAAATTGAATATTGCTTAAACTATTAGGACCCCATGGGAATGTTTTCCAGTGGTACATAAACATATGATTGATTTTGACATCTACACCATCCACATAATAATCCGCCACTACTCCAACCACATTCATGTTTTTTTCATAGCCTAGATTGATACGTTTGTTAATCGGATCATCAAAAATGCCCAAACTCCTGGCAGTGATTTCATTAATCAATACGTTATCTATCGTATCCGAAGCATATTCAGGAGATAGTGCTCTCCCCTTTAAGAGTTTAATACCTGCAAAATCCAAATAATTAAAGTCTATTGTATTGGCATTGGCATTCAGATTAATATCCTCGTAATCCACATTAGTGGTACTGGAACTTCCTCCTCCTGGTACATAAGAATTACTGGAGATATCTAATATATTCGGGTGCTTGAGCAGTTCTTTTTTAGCCAATTCGTATTTCTGAAAAGCATTTTCACGATCGTTCAGATAAATCACCACAATTTGGTCTCCCTTAAAGCCTAAATCCTGATGAATCATAAATGAAACCTGTTCAAACATCACCATCGCACCAATCAGGAAAAATCCGGAAATCAAAAATTGGACGCCTAACATGGATTGACGGACTAAAATACCCTTCTTGCTTCTGGAGAAATTCCCTTTTAAAACGTCTATGGCTTTGTAATTGGCCGCGTATACAGATGGAACAATTCCAACTAAAATTGCAATCGCTACAGTGATACTGATCATTTGGAACAATACATCCGAATTGAATAATGAGAGTTCTACATTCAGATAGGTATTGAAATATGGTAAGATGAGTTCTACACTGATTAATGCCAGGATGAGTGCGATAAATGCCTGGATCAACACTTCAAGTACAAAATGAATCGTGATAAAACTTTTGGACATTCCCAGGGTCTTTTTGATTCCTACTTCTTTGGCCCGTTGAAATGCGGATGCGGTAGACAAATTGATGAAATTCACACTGGAAATAATGATGAGTAAAACGGATAATGCTAACATGGTCATCATCAGTTGGTAATTTCCCATCCCCTCAGGGCCTCCATCATCTCCGCGTGAATGAAGTCTGATTTCGGCCAATTGATCCAGCCACACATTTGTCCCGTATTTTTCTTTGAAGGTTTCTAAAGGCATACTGGCTTCTTCAGCTCCCGGAATCATAGAGTATTTATCAAAAATGTCGTCCATTTTTTTCTCTACGGCCTGTATATCAGAACCCTTTTTGAGCTTCACAAACAAATTACTATAATAACTCCCCCATTCCTGACGCAACTCATTTTGATATTGGGTCACCATAGAGGGTTCAAAATAAGAGCGTCCGGTCAATTGATAAACAGCTACAATCGTGAGTGGTTGTTTTCTGATTTCAATGGTTTTACCTAATGCAGATTCATTCCCAAAATAGGTTTTGGCCAGCTTTTGGGAAATGGCAATATGGGTTTTAGACTTGGCCAATTCATCCGGATCACCTTCCAGGATAGGAAAAGGAAAAAACGAAAAGAAATTGTCGTAACCCTCCAGAATGTCTTCCGTATAAATAGACTTCCCTCCTGCTTTTACCAGAAAAGCATGATACCACGATTGACTCAGGTAAAAGTCTTCCACCTCTGGAATTTCTTCCAAATATGTAGGACCTTCAACAGTAGTACTATTGGCCCATACTTCGCCATCGGGCATTAAGTGAATCACATTGTAAATGTCTTCTTTATAAGGATTCCAGGCATTGTGACTCTTTTCATCATTGATATAGAGCAAAACAATGATCAATCCAGCTAATCCCAGTGTTAAACCCAGGATATTGACCATCAAATTGAGCCAGTTTTTCTTACTGTTACGGAATAGTATTTTAATCCAGATCTTGAACATAGGTTATTCGAATTTTAAATATTGAATGAGGTTTACTCGCGTGGCATTATAGGCTTTGCTCCCCACTACAGTAAATACAAGCAGCAGCAAAACAATTGGCGCTACGATATAGGGCCAAATCGGCATCTCTATGCGATATACAAAGTTATCGAGCCATTTATGCATGGCATAATATGCTAAAGGCAAAAGGATCACCGAGGCCATCAAAGTAATTTTCAGGAAGCTTTTGACCAATTGAAAGATAATTTCGCTCACTGGCGCTCCTAATGTTTTACGAATCGCTACTTCCTTGAATCTCTGTTGAATGGTAAGCGTTGCCAAGGCAAATAAGCCTAACAATGAAGTGATAATGACTACAATGGATAGAATCATAAACATGGATTTTTGCTGTTGATAGGATTCATAATTCAAAGCAAACGACTCATCCAGAAAATGATAGGTAAAAGGATAATTCGGCTCCAATTCATTTAACCAAAAAGTTTCAATTGCTGAGAGCGCTTCTTCTGTACGACCCGGTTTTACTTTAAATTGCACAAATCCTACCCAATCTTTTACAAAGTCGTAATATTCCCAATTGACCATAAACATTGGATATACATCCTGATCAAATCCATTGATATGGTGGTCTTTGACCATGCCAATCACGGTTAAGTCTCCCGCTTCAGACCAACCTAAATTCACTGCTTTTCCAATAGGATTATCATAAATGCCAGCCAATCGTGCAGTAGTTTCATTGATGATGATGTTATTTGAAGAGTCAGAAGCCCGATCGGATGAGAAATAACGTCCTTTCAACAATTCTACTCCGGCAAATTCCAGATAATTGGCATCCATAGCGTTACTACTGGCATTAAAGGAATGTTCTCCATATACAAAGTTGGTTCCTGAGATATACCCAAACCCCGGTACAATCAAACAACTGGAAATATCTTCAATATTTGCATTTTGTTTTAACACTTGTTTGGCCAATAAGTACTTGTCATATTGATCTACATTTTCATTCAGATTTACGATGATAATCTGCTCCTGATCAAATCCAGGATCTTTGGTCATCATATAGGATACCTGAGAATAGATCACCATCACACCAATTAAAAAGAATCCTGAGATGATAAACTGTAGTGCCAGCATCAGATGACGTACCACTACTCCTTTCTTGCTTCTGGAGAAATTGCCCTTAAGTACTTCAACCGCTTTAAAATTGGCTAAGTAAATGGCTGGAAGAATCCCTGCGACTAATGTAATCGCTATGGTGAGGACTAATATTTTAAATAACAACCAGCCATCATTGAGTGACATGGATTTATCTATGAAGTCATTGTAATACGGTAATAAAACTTCAACCAGGATCAAAGCGAGTAATAGTGAGATAATGCCTTGAAAGACAATCTCAAGAACGTATTGCCACATCAATTTGTTTTTAGGTAAACCCAGGGTCTTTTTGATTCCAACTTCCTTAGCTCTTTGTGCAGCAGATGCAGTAGACAGGTTAATAAAATTGACTGCGGAAATAGTAATGAGCAGAATGGATAATCCGAGTAAAACCATCATGAGTTGATAGTCTCCCAGACCTTCAGGACCACTGTTTTCCGCTTTATGGTGAAGCCTGATATCCTGGAGTAATTCTGGCGCAATTCGGATTTGTCCAATGGCTTCTTCGATGCGCATCAACTCCACATCTTCCTGATCAGTTAATTTGTTTAAGATGACATCATCCATTTTTTGCTTCACTACATCAATATCCGCTTCAGGTGTGATTTTACAAAACAATTCGTAGTTGTAGTTTCCATGGCTATAAGGCAAATCTTCTTCGAATTGAATCAAAAACTGAGGTTCAAAATGAGAATGCGGAGGCTTTTGATACACCGCTGTAACTAAATATTCTTCGGTTCCAATCTTGATGCTTTTCCCGATAGGATTCACATCTTTAAAAAAGATCGGAATCATTTCTTCGCTTATCGCCATGTGGTGTGGCGCCTTGACAAATTCCTCCACAGAGCCCTGAACAATTTCAAATGGGAAAAAGTCAAAGAAGTTTTTCTCTGCCTGACTGATCTTCCCCATAAACTGACTTTGGGAAGTGGTTTCAACCATTCGATCGTAGTAAAATGGAGAGACCATTAATGCTTCTTCTACTTCAGGGATTTCTTCCAGAAACAGTTCTTTTTCGGCTGTAGTTCCCACGTGCCATATTTCACCGTTTTGCAATTGATTGGCCAGGCGATAAATCCGTCCTTTATAAGGATTCCAGGCATTATAACTCATTTCATCGTTCATGTATAACAACACAAAAATGAGCCCTGCAATTCCCAGGGTAAGTCCCAGGATATTTACGGATACGTTGAGCCAGTTTTTCTGACTGTTTCTAAAGAATATTTTAAACCAGGTTTTGACCATGAGTTGTGAAGATTATTGAACCAATACGTCCATTTTGTGCACATTGTTTTTTTCCGAGATGATCATCCCGTCTTTCATCGTTACAATACGACTGGAAAATTGCGCATCATACGCGGCATGAGTAACCATAATGATGGTGGCCCCTTGCTGATGTAACTCAGTCAATAGCTCCATCACATCATTCCCATTCACACTATCCAGATTTCCGGTAGGCTCATCTGCCAGAATCAATTTAGGTTGTGTCACCAAAGCACGTGCTACGGCTACCCTTTGCTGTTGCCCACCAGAGAGTTGCAGTGGAAAATGTTTGGCGCGATGCGAAATGCCTACACGTTCCAGAATTTCAGTGACACGCTTTTTACGCTCTGCAGATTTTACTCCGTTGTAAATCAATGGGAGTTCCACGTTTTCGTATACAGACAGTTCATCAATCAGGTTAAAGTTTTGAAATACAAAACCAATATTGGCTTTACGGATTTCAGCACGTTGTTTTTCAGTGTGTTTGGAGACTTCTTCCCCATCAAACAGATAACTTCCATCATCAGGAGCATCCAGCAGTCCGATAATGTTTAGTAAAGTGGATTTTCCGCAACCGGAAGCTCCCATGATGGATACGAACTCTCCTTGTTGTACTTCCAATCCCAATTGATTGATCGCAGTGGTTTCCACTTCCTCCGTGCGATACGTCTTTGTTAAGTTAGAAATTTTGATCATTTTATATTGAATATTTAGTTTAGTTGATGCTTTGTTAATTGTTTTAATTCAGTTGATTATGTAGTTATGTTTCAATTTGAATCTCTGCCACATCTTCAAATCCTTTATAGTCAGAAGTGATCACCTGATCTCCTGCTTTTAATCCATCTAAAACTTCATAATAAAAAGGATTCTCGCGACCAATTCTGATATTTCTTTTCACGGCTTGCTGTTCAGTATTTAATACAAACACCCAATTTCCATGTGTGCTTTGGTAAAACATTCCTTTTGGTAAAAGCAATGCAGCACTATTCCCTGACATAAATACCTTGGTTTTTAAGGTCATTCCGCGTTTAGCTTCCGGAATAGAATCTTTGTCAAAGCTCAATTCCATTTGAAATTGTCCATCCACTACCTCAGGATGAATTTTTGAAAGTTTTACCGGATAGGTTACTTGATTTAATGTGACCATACCGTCCAATCCTTCATATAACTTGGAGATATAATATTCATCAGCTTTCGCTTCTAGTTTAAAACCGTCTAATACATCGATTTTAGCAATGTTTTTGCCTTGTGGATAGTTTTCCCCAAGAAGTGGATTAAAAGACGATAACAGCCCACTTACAGGCGCTTTTACCAAAAAGTTTCCTTTGTTTTCTCTCAGCATTTTTAAACTCAATTCCATATTGTGAATCGAAAGATTGATTCGTTCCAATTGAATGGCTCTGTCTCGTTCTTCTTGCGAAATACTTTTACGAATGGCAGCATTTCTTTTGCTTTGATATTGATATTCCTGAACGGAAGCTTCGTATACGTTTTTAGCAATCACACCATCGTTATATAAGGTCGTATCGGTAATGTATTGACGTTGTGCCTTTTTAAATGCATTTTCAATGCTTAAAAATTGCTCTTGGAGAGTCAATTGTTGATTTTTAATATTCACACGAATATTCTGTAGGTTGTTGATTTGTTCGGTGATGGCGGTTTCTTGTGTTAAATAGTTCAACTCCGCATTGGGATTGAAAATTCGTAACAAGACATCTCCCTTTTCTACATACTGTCCGGATTCAGCAAAAATCTCTGCTACAGCTCCACCTTGTAGTACATTAACCAGCACGGTAGTTTTAGGAACGATAGTACTTTGAAGTAATACCACATCTTCGAAATCACCAGAAACCACTTTTTTAATGGATAATTTTTCACGATTTAAATGCACCTGTTTCTTGTGCGTTAAATTCAATGAGATCAATCCAATAACCAGTAAAACTGGAATCGAAATAAAGGCGATTCGTTTTAACTTTTTGTTTTTTGGTTGTATTTGTTTGTCCATAAATAATGTTCTGAAAAGAGGTTTGCCAAGGATGTGCCAGAGGATTAATGTTTTACAATCAATTAAAAATAAAGACTTTATGATTTAGTAAAACTTCTTCTTTGTTCGAAATCGAACAGTCGGTGTGCGATTTTGAAACACTTCGATCAAGGTTCCATACCCAAAATGGGAGAATATCGGACTGTTGTACCGATCTAACCTTTTCTTGAAAGTACGTGGTTTGCCCTGTTACTAAAAGAATAAGCACAATGACCAATAGACCAAATGAGGTGAATGACTTACTGTATAT
Source organism: bacterium SCSIO 12643 (assembly GCA_024398135.1). Classification (NCBI taxonomy): domain Bacteria; species bacterium SCSIO 12643. Next base: position 3,924,974 of record CP073750.1, on the reverse strand, counting down.
ATCTGAAATGGATTTCATTATGTAAAGTTTATTTCCATAAATTCCACAAATGTGCCAACAGGAAATGATTTGTAAATCGCTGTTTTACAGGGTTGAATTTATTCCGGTGTATTTTTATAGTGTTCATTATCGGACATATATTTGTTCAATTCCAAACATCTTACTACTCTTACACCATGCGGAAAAAAGAAGCGACAATTTTACTGGTAGATGATGATGCAGATGTGCTGTTTTCAGCACGCATTAGTTTAAAGAAATTTTTCTCTAAAATCATTACCACTACAGAACCCAAAGAGATTCTATCTTATTTGACGCATGAGACCGTGGATGTGGTGTTATTGGATATGAACTACCGGATTGGTTTTGATGATGGCAAAGAAGGTTTGTATTGGCTGAATCAGATCAAAGAAACACATCCGGAAACTACCGTGGTATTAATGACAGCTTATGGTAGCGTGCATTTGGCAGTAGATGCCATAAAACAAGGTGCATCTGACTTTATATTAAAGCCCTGGAATACAGAAAAGCTTTACGGTGTGATCAATGCGGGTGTGGAATTGGCACGATCTAAACGTAAAAACAAACAACTTCAGAACATTCAGGATCATAAAAACAAAGAGTTTCATCAAAAGACCGAGCATATTGTGGGGCATTCCAGGTCTATGAATGAGGCTGTTAACCTTTTACGTAAAGTGGCGCCTACAGATGCCAACATCTTGATTCTGGGAGAAAATGGTACGGGAAAATACGTATTTGCAAAGGAGATTCATTTACAATCACAGCGGAATAATGCACCATTCATTCATGTGGATTTGGGCGCATTAAATGAGAACTTGTTTGAAAGTGAATTGTTTGGATATGCCAAAGGTGCCTTTACAGATGCGAAAAAAGATACGCTAGGGCGTTTTGAACTGGCAGAAGGCGGGACGATCTTCCTGGATGAAATTGGGAACCTTCCCCTCCACTTACAATCCAAGTTATTGACGGTAATTCAAAATCGTAAAGTAGTCCGTTTAGGAGAAGCTACCGAACGCCCTATAGATGTAAGAATTATTTGCGCGACCAATGCACCAATATATCAGATGGTGGAAGAACAGACTTTTAGACAGGACTTATTGTACCGAATCAATGCGATAGAATTGAAACTTCCACCCTTACGTGAACGCGTAGAAGACATTGAATTATTGACACATCATTTTGTATCTAAAATGAGCCAGAAATATCATAAACAAAATTTTGATGTGGCTGCTCCGACCATTACCAAACTTAAAGAATATCAATGGCCCGGAAATATTCGTGAATTGGAACATATTATTGAACGTGCGGTGATTATATGTGATGAATCGACCATTCAACCAGATGACCTTCATTTTTCGTCACAGCGTTTTGATGTGGATGTCTCAGGAAGTCTAAATCTGGAAGACACTGAGAAAAAGCTGATTTCCAAAGCTATGGAGAAACATCAGGGAAATATTTCTAAAGCAGCTAAAGATCTAGGTTTGACACGTGCTGCATTATACAGACGTTTAGAAAAACACGACATCTAATGAGCCGAAAGCAATATATGATATTAGTCATCCGGATACTTCTCCTTATGGTGAGCGGAATGATCATTTTCTATAGTGTTCAGAATCAATTTGTGATTACGGCTGTGGGATTTGCACTCTTGGTTGTTTTTCAGATTTACTTGCTGATGGAACAAATGAAAAGCCAGTTTGCAGACATTGAAAAGTCTGTAGATTGCTTATTGCATGATGATTACAGCAATGTGCTTTCTGCTGAAAAAAGGAAAAATGTATTGCATGATAAGACCGCACTACTCTATGAAAAGTATCGTGATCAGCATCTGGAGCAATCGTCCGAACAACTGATATTTGATAATATTATTGAAAGTCTAAGTATTGGTATTCTGATTTTAAAAAGAGATCAAAACCAACAGATTCAGGTGTTTAAAATCAATAAAGCATTTACCGATTTCCTCAAGATACCCAAGTATTATCAATGGGATTTACTCCAAGGTAAAATCACCGCATTAACTGAAGTAATTGACATGAAAGACTGGCAATCGATCAAACATGTGATTTCTCTTGCGGTAAATGATGAAATGGAGTCCTTTTTTCTGAAAACATCTGTCACCAGCACTTATGGTTGTGATTATATGATTTTAACGCTGGAAACGGTTCAACAACTCATCAACAAAAAAGAAAAAGAATCGTGGTTTAAATTAATGAATGTGATGTCGCATGAAATCATCAATACCATCACTCCTATTAGTAGTTTGGCAGGAAATCTGGAAACACTTTTAAAGGATGAACCAAATGATGCTGAGACGCTACAGGAACTGGAAACAGGTTTAAGCATTATCAACAAACGTTCTGCCCATTTGACTGATTTTGTAGACACTTATCGGAAACTCACAGAATTACCACTCCCGGAAAAGGAACGTACAGACCTCACCACGCTGATTTCACAAACTTTGACTTTGTTTCAATCTAAATTCAACGAATTAAGTGTTGAAATTCAGTTTGATGATTCAGAATCTCAGATGTTATTTATTGATCAGCATCAAATTGAACAGGTGTTTATTAACTTGTTTTCGAATAGTTTACATGCGCTTGAAAACACTGCGCAACCTCAGATTAAAATAGAGGTGCAACAAGATAAACATCGCACACAGGTCACCATATCTGATAATGGCAGCGGAATTCCGAAGGATCTTCAAGATAAAATATTCATTCCGTACTTTACAACACGCAAAACCGGTTCTGGCATTGGTTTAACCTTGACGAAAAGCATCATGGAAGCGCATGGTGGCGGAATTCATTTAAAACGTGACACATCAGACACTTCTTTTGTTTTGGTGTTTATGCATTCATATCATTTATAAACACAAATTTCTATGTGTAAATCCTTCTTATTTATTGCACTTTTTAGCCTCTCAACCCTACTAATGGCCCAACAAAGCACTAGCGAATATCTAACCAAAGTTGCGGTAGATTTTAATGAACCCGATTTGATACCGGATAGTATTTTACAAAATCATGATCTCTTTTTTGTGGGTGAAACACATGGGTTTAATGATAACTATCGAATTGCCTGGAAAATGATCCAGGAATTTAAAAGTAAAACCAATTTTAAATACATGTTGGCCGAAATGGATTGGGCTTCAAGTCAGAAGCTGAATCAGGCTTTGTTACAACAAGATACGATGGCTTTAATAGACTATATGAAAAAATCTAAAGGTTCCCCAGCCTGGTGTAAGGAACGTTACGAATTGTATAAAAAGATCATGCGTTTAAATCAGGAGTCTGAGGTGAAAATCCAGTATATTGGTGTAGATGTGCCCTCTGGAGGAATCAAACTATCACTGCAACGTATTCAAGCCATCAGAAAGGCCTATCATGCTTCTACAGATACTTTGGATGTAATACTCGGACAAACAAAAGTAAACGATAGTATTATCGCGCTAATTGGGCAATTAAAGCTTCCAATACCCACTACAGGATACACTGAAAACGATCTTTTTGAACATAATTATCATGTGCAAAACATCCTTGGATATTGGGAAGCAGCCAATACTGCTACTCAGAATGATTGGGATCGTGTACGTGATTCCTGTCAATTTGAAAACTACAAGCAACTGGAACGGTATTATGGATTAGAAAATGAAAAGATGCTAGGGATCTGGGGGTATGTGCATACGTTTCAAAAGGAATCTGAACGCATCAAATGGTTTGCTTCGCGTTTAAACAAGGATTTAAATAAACGGATTTATTCCTATCGTATCTTTTATTTCAATAGTCAATGTATGCTACCCGCTAGCTGGGTCCCGGGTGTGATTAAGTTTTACCGCTCTCCGGTTAAACTGTATTATAACATGGATGTGCAAAATGATGACCATTGGGCAGGTGGTAAAAAAGAAGGCGTTAAAGATTTAAAGAAAGCTACAGCTAAAAAGTCTATTACTGTTTTTGACCTTGATCGTTCAGAATCACCTTATAAACAAGAGCCCTGGCTATTACTAAATTATGGAACGGATTGGTTTACGACCGAATATTTTCAATCTGCTATTGTGGTTAGGCATTCTGAACCCACTACTCCATTAGGTGTGAATAGGAAATGATTAAAAAGTTTATGTTTGTGACATTAACTTTTTAAAACTCTAAACAATGATTTACGAAGATGTACTGGATATTGAAGAAGAAAGACCAGTAGAATACAGAAATGCCACTAAAACAAAGCGATTTTTAAATTATCTAATCGATAGAATAATATTATTTGCTGTAGGTGTGGTAGCTTATATAGGTCTCGAATATATAAACGTAGTTATACCTGATAATCAGATATCCAACTATTTGTTTGGTAGCGCCATAGGATTTGTGTATTATTTCATTTTTGAGGTTTCAACACAAAGGACACTGGGGAAACTTATTACAAAAACAAAGGTGGTTACTGAGGATGGATTAACTCCTACTCCTCATTTATTAATCACACGATCATTAAGTCGTTTTGTTCCATTTGACGCGTTTTCGTTTTTAGGATCAGAAGATACCGGATGGCACGACAGATGGTCAAAAACACGTGTGGTAGAGATTGATTAAAACTTCAAGCGTTCTTTAATTGCAGCAGTATAACTGGAACCCGTGGTGATTTTCATTTGGTTAATGTGTTTCATTTCAAAAACGAGTTTGCCATTGAATCCTTTACGGATCTCATGGATTTCGTGTTCGTTAATGATACTTGATCTATTCAGTCTCATAAAATGCTCGGGAAGTTTCTTTTCCAATTGACTCAATGATTGAGAAATCAGATGTTTCTTTTGATCCACGGTATATACTGTAGTCAATTTATCTTCCGCTTGAAATAAAACGATATCGTTCAAATTCACGATGGTAATTTTATCACCTAATGAGACCGTGATAGATCGCATCACTTTGGGCGGGTGTAAATGTTGAAGAAGCGTTTGAATACTTTGATGATCAAATGTTTGTGATTCTGGTTTTAATCTGGAGATCTTACTCATAGTAACTTCCAATCTTTCAGGTCGAATGGGTTTCAATAGGTAATCAATGGAGTTTTCTTCAAAAGCCTGAATGGCATATTCATCATATGCGGTGGTAAATACAATATATGGTTTGACCGAAAGCTTCATCAGCATTTCAAATCCGTTTAAGACGGGCATTTGAATGTCCAGGAAAATCAAATCAGGTTGAAGAGCCTCTACTTTTTGCAAACCCTCACCCCCATTCACCGCTTCATCAATGATCTCAATTTGATTGGAATATGGTTGGAGAAGCTTATATAGCCTTTGTCTTGCTAGTGATTCGTCTTCTATAATAATCGCTTTGATCATCTGCTAGTTAAATATGTTTTTTAGTTGAATGTGAATTTTCTTTTCAGGTTGATTCAAGATTTGAAAACTATACGCATTTGCATATAAAAGTTCCAGTTTATCAACCGTACTCTTTAATCCATATCCTGATTCAGGAAACTCTGGGAATGCAGGCCCATTGTCAAATACCGAAATATGTAAATCCTGATCCAATTGCTTAATTTCTAATTTGATTTGTCCATTTTCAATCTTCGAAGTACCGTGTTTAATGGCATTTTCAATTAATGGTTGAATTAAAAACTTAGGAATCTGAATCTGTTGGATTAGTGGGTCTACGATAATCTCAAACCGCAATTGATCTTGAAAACGTACATATTCAATCTCTAAATATGCGCGTACCAATTCAATTTCCCTTTTTATGGTGGAAAAATTACCTCCTCCCGAATTGATGCTATATCTGAATAAATCAGAGAGCGATAAAACCATTTTTTCGGCTTTATCAGGATTGATATGGATCAAGCTCACGATGGAATTCAATGAATTGTACAGAAAGTGAGGATTGATTTTGGCCTGGATGGCTTCTAATTCAGACTGAATTTTAAGTTGATAAGCTTTGTTGAGTTCGTTCTCCTTTTGAATCAATGTTTGTTTTAACATGTGTTCATGCGATTGTTTAAAGAATAATGGGAGTCCTAACATCAACCCAAATAAGATATTTGTAACGAAGTTGGACATGACAACAGACATTTGATACGAACCTAAACCAATATAATCATCATCCACTACTCCAACTAAATGACTGGTATATTCTACGATCGCTGTACCTACAATGACACCAATAATCAAACCTATAGTTTGTACCAGAATCAATTGGATGGGTGTGCGACAATATGGATATAACTTCTTTTTGAATATATAGATGAAATTTACGGCAGCTAAAGGAATGATCAGTAGATTTAAGCCCATGATAAAAGCATTTAAATCAAATGCTTCGCCAATACTCAAATCGTTTAAGAAGTAAACGACAATATCAAATAAACTAAAGAGTATAAAGACTCCTAAAATCCAATTGATATAGGATTTATTCTCTTCTTTCCAGGTACGGTCTATTTGATATTGCGGTTTCATTAAATGAAATGTATAAGGGCCGAAATTTAATTAAAAACTACTGTCTTGGTTTCAAACAATGTGCTTTCGCTAAAGGTTTTTATCAAGAATACTCCGGCTCCAAAATCTACCTTATTTAAAATTACTTTTTGGTCTCTGGTCTCTTTTTGAAATATCAATTTCCCCATCAAATCATATACTTCTATTGTAATTTGCTCCTGTTGTATTTCATCGGGAAATTCTATTGTAACCACTGAATTACCAGGGTTTGGAAATGCCCTTAATGTGTAAGTCGTTTTTTTTTCTTCGATGGAAAGAGGTTGATCTGCAATATATTCTAATAAATCAATTAAAGTGTGTTGAAGATTTACGGTTTGTGTGATAAATCCTTGATCCAAATTCATAACCACGACACTAAAATCACTTTCCACGCTATAATGCATTTCACTATTTTGCATAGTAGTGCCACCATGTAGGTAATATTCTCTCCCTTTATAGATGGTGCTTTCTATTCCTAAGCCGTATGTATATCCACCTAACTGTGTCCCAATTTTCATTCTATTCAATGACAATGGAGTTAAAATATCTCCTCTAAACAGTTTATAACACCACCATGCAAAATCATCAGGGGTAGAAACAACCGCTCCTGCCGCCCAGGCAGAGCTAAATAACGCATTAAACTTTGAGTCCCAGTAATTACCAGGGCTCATATAAGCTCCGGTTTTTTCCAATGTGTACGTATCGTACGATTCGAGATAGGATTGATTCATTTGAAGTGGAATGAATATTCTGTTATGTATAACCTGATTCAATGGTAATCCCTCTACAGCTTCAATGACTTTGCCCAATAAAATGTAATTGGTATTGGAGTAATCATATGATGTTCCAGCTGGAAATTTGGGTGTAAATGTGAAGTGCTTTAAGATCGTATCAGGATGCCAAAAAAAGTTGGGATCAGCAAACAGCGTATCAATAAAATCCGGATGTTCTGTATAATTGGCTATCCCACTACGATGATTAAGTAAAAGCTTTAAACTAATCGAATTTGGCACATGTGGTATCGGGCTGATGTATTTGTAAAGTGTATCATTAATGGATAGTTTACCTTCTTCTTCCATCATCATGATTATGGTGGAAATCATTGTTTTGGTATTACTTCCAATATCAAATAATAAATTGGTATGAAGTGTTTTGGCCCCATAACTTCCGGTTGCTCCCGACCATGTGGTCCCATCAGGGAAAACCACGGCACTTGCGACACCTTCCATATTGTTTTGATTGGCAAATTGTTGAAGGGCTTGTTCCAACGTATCTGCAAATAGTACATTCATTTGGGCATTTGAGGAATTAGAGAATACTATTGGAAATAAAACTAGTAGTAAGAGATTGCGAAAAAAGTAAAATATAGACATGTTTTGGTGTTTATGTGATTGATGATTTACATCTACAAATCAACATTCATATTACATGTTTACATATGGAAATCCGATGAACCGGTTTAATTTTCCGATAAACGAAGTATTTTCAAAATCTAAACCATATCCACGTATACCCAGTGTCCATTTTCTTTAATGAATTCAGAGTTTTCATGGATCACATCCACTTCACCCTGACTCATAAAATAGGCTTTAAATTCTACAGTTCCGGATGTATCATTTTCCTGTCCTTTGGTCGAATTTAAAATTACGAGACGTATCCAGAGTACGGATTTTGACCAACTCACAATTTCTGCCTTATCCTGAACAGGTCGGGTTTTAGAATAATGACTTTTCATTAAATAATCTCCATCCGCCAGTGTATATGCCGTGTATCTGGAACGCATTAATTGTTCTGCGGTAACGGCCAGGTTAATATCTTGATGTATTGGGCCACAACATTTCGAATAATGGATATGGCTGCCACATGGACACGCTTTTGCCTTTTTCATCGCGACAACATTTGTGTGAGTTGGGCTTCATGTTTTTCTGCATAAGCATAACCCAGTTTAAACATCTCCATGATCTTTTCTTCTTTGGTGTCAAATGTCGCGTAATTTCTAAGTTGTTCCGGGAATAATGCGACATCACATATTTCTAATTTTTTGACTTCGGCCTCTGAGCCTTGAATATCTACAGTACGTGCTAAAATATCTCTGGTAGAATCTAAATCTTCGTTTTTAAGAATCTTATTTGGACTCAAATGCATACCCACCAGATAGTTGCATTCATCACGGATGATGTCTGCAGGGAAATGATTTAAGATACCACCATCACTATACAATACATCATTAATCTCCATAGGTTGGAAGATTCCCGGAAACGCAGCAGATGCCAGTACTGCATCAATGACCGAACCCGATTCAAATACTTTAGAAGTGCCATTCAGCATATTGGTTGCTACAGGCTTAAAATCACATTTTAAACGTCCAAAATCATCATAGACGATATACTTGGAAAAGATTTGTCTGATTTTTCGGGTTTCAATAAGTCCTCGATCTCCTTTCCAGAATGATGTGGAAAAAGGCTTCTCGGTTAAAAAGAAATGTAGAATTTCTTCCCCGGAATGTCCTGTGGCATATAGTAGTCCTACTACTGCACCGGCACTTGTGCCGGATATTATGGAAGGTTTAAATCCGATTTCATCGAAAAAATGAATCATTCCGGCATGTACAACGCCTTTAACTCCTCCGCCAGATAAGGCTAAACCTATTTGATGTTTCAATGTGTTTCGTTTGTCTCAAAAGTAGAGTTTATGATTCAATAAAAGTATTTTGAAAAAAAATCACTTTTCACCAACCCTTTAGGGGTTTGTACTTGTCTATACTATTAGACACATATTGGGTTTCTTTAGCTCGGTAAAGATCACTCTGATAACCTAAAAACCAGAGCGGGCCATGATGATGGGTTTATGTAACATGGTCCGCTATTTTTTCAACGCTTTCTGAACCATTTTTAGGCTATATCCATTAATCTTTTGATGTGTAGGCATCCAACCTAATAAAAAGCGCATAAAGTCAGCCCAGGCTATTGGATATAACAACCGCCACTCTGCTTCTACTTCTTCTCCATTAATGGATGGGTGAAATTGTGCTATGGTAGCTTTTAAATGTTTGAAATAGTATTCCAGAATCTGTGATTCATAGATTTCACATTCTTCTTCGGTTAAACAACTTCCCAATAAATAAGCCAGATCCTTCATGCCGCATCCTCCACCAACATATTGAAAATCTACAGCGGCAACCTCCTTTAAATCAGAAGAGAAACAAAAGTTAGCCACTTTCGCATCGCCATGTACAATGGTTTGATATTGCGCTTGATTCAATTGTTTATCCAGTTTTTTAGCAGCATCTTTTAAATCTCCTTCCATCATGGCCACCAATTCATCAGGTCTTGTGTCTAAATGCCAGTAAGTTCCTATTGGCCAAAGTCTATTGGGTTCTGTCTGCAAATAATATCCATGAAAATTCGCCAGCCATTTCACACAGACTTTTAAGTGTTCCAAACTCAAGTAGGACATTCTTTTAGGAAAACCACTGGTGTTTAAATCTTCCAATAAAATCAAGTGGTGATTTTCAATAGATGAGATTCCCAGACATTTGGGGATTTTGAAGTTTTCAGTATGATTCCAATTCTGATACCACTCCAACTCTACTTCATATGACTTTACCTTGCGTAAATGCGATAGGTCCGTATTCCAGCCTCTGGGGTGTTGATTGGCAGACTTTAAATCAATATGTTTTAAAACGATAGAGTTTATAGGGGCTTCAATTAATTTTAATCGAACAATTTGCCCATAACCACTCCATAATTCTTGAATAATTTCTTGTGACCCTAAAGCTTTAGCTTGTGTTTGCTCCAGAATATATTTTTCAAATCGTTTATCCATTGTGGTCATAATCTACTGACAAAGAAATGAAACCAGATGGGAATAAAAAGAGAAAAGCATCATGTCTCAAATTACCCGTTAAGATGTCGGAATTACCACCTGACAGAGATGGATTTGGTACGTAATATTGTAATGTCATTAACAATCAAGTTTACCAATAATGAAAATAATAAGAGTCACATATACCGTTAAACCAGAATTCGTAGCCCAAAATCAAGCGAATATTCAACAGGTCATGAAAGATTTAAGGGCATTAAATCAGCCCTATGCTAAATATGCTTCGTATTTGGAGGAAGATGGCGTGACTTTTATGCATTTTGCGCAATACCCGGACAAAGAAACGGCTCAGTTAATTAATACATTGGATTCGTTTGCGCATTTTAGAAAAGAACTCAAGGCGAGTGAGCCTGTATCCCCTCCTAAAGCAGTAAATTTATCTCTCGTTGGATCAGCATTTGACATTTTTAATTAATTCATATAAATCTAAAACATCGTATTATGGACAATACAACCAACTCATTGAACTGGTTTGAAATACCAGCAACAGACATTAACAGAGCACAAAAGTTTTATGAAACCATCTTCGAAATTGAAATGGAAGTACATGAGATGGATGATACCGTCATGGCATTTTTCCCCTGGACTCCAGGATCAGGAAAAGCAACTGGTGCAGTAGGTCAAAGTCCTAATCATACCCCAAGTATGGATGGAACTATGGTATACTTAAATGCAAATCCCGCTATGGATCCGGTGTTGGCACGTGTAGAAGCTGCAGGAGGCCAGATTTTATTGCCTAAAACAGATATTGGAAATCATGGATTTATGGCTTTTATAATGGATACTGAGGGTAACAGAGTTGGTGTCCATTCTATAGAATAGTGAGTGATCAAAAAAGGCGTATCTGGTTAGATACGCCTTTCATTTATTTCTGAGATTCTTTTAGCATTAGTTCGACCCACATAGGAATCATTTTCCTACGTTCTTCCATAAGTTGATCAAACATTTCATCATCTATTCCCTGCATGCCATTCATCATGGCTTTACCAATAAAAGGGAAAATGGTCATCCCTACAATATTCATAATGATATGTTCGGGATTAATGTTCGGATATTCTTTTCCAATTTGGTCATGAAATTGAGAATGTAAAATTCTCTCGATTTTTAACTCACTGCTCGCTAAACATCCAGATCCTTCGCCCAGTTCGTTCATGATAAACAGTGGAATATCCGGTTGTTTCATGAATAAATTGATGTAATTCTCTACGATCTTTTCAACCTTCTCGACAATTGAAGTATCAGGATCATTAAATACAGGAATCATAGAATCCATAAACTCCCCGGCAATTTCATTCATGATAATGCGAAACAGATTCTTTTTACTTCTGAAATAATAATTAATTAAAGCCAAATTTTCACCAGCTTGCTCAGCAATATCACGTGTTTTTGTGCCTGCAAACCCTTTTTTTAAGAATACCACTTTAGCCGCTTCCTTAATACTCTCCTCGGTTGAAATTATTTGATTTTCTTTTAATTCATCCATGATCCTTACTTATTGATCCGTACAAACTTAATGATTCGTTATGATTTTTTAACATTAATCAAACGTATTAAACAAAAATATTATTCAAATGTATTAATCAAATGATTAAAAACTGATTATTTTTGCATTTTATAAGAATTAAATCAACGAACAAATGGAAAGTTTAAGTGAAAAAAGGCTACCTACGGCACACTTATCCGCGCTTATAATCAGTTTGTTGACCTTGTTTAGTTTATCCTCTCAAGCCCAGTATCATTTATCGACTGAACTCGATTATGTATTTGGGTTTAATGCGAGAGATATAAGTCTTCACCACGCACATGTAGATGCCAATTCTTCACATGGGTATCAGTTTTTAGTAATTAATAGTTACCGAATTAAGGAGAGTTCATTTGAACCATTGATTAAGATAGGCTTTAAATATTTACATACTTCAGGAGAAATGACACATTTAAAGTATGACTCGGATACCTATAAACTGGTCATAGGAATCGGTTCAAGATATTACGTGTCTCCTAAAATTTCTGTGGGTGTATTGTTAGGTATTGAAAACAATTTGGATTTTGATTATTTCAGAACCCAAACATCCGATTTATTCAGATATTCTACTCAAGCTGAGTTTCAATATCAGCTCACTAAACATTGGGCATCGACTTTTACATATGACTATACCTTCTACCCGACCCGTGATCACTATTTGTTTACCAATCCACAACATCAAATGAGAGTTGGGATTATATATAAGATACTATGAGACATTGGATACTTATATCAAGTTTAATGTTGGTTATAGCCAGCTGTACTAAAATAGATGTGGATGAAGACCTTCCGAGTTGGGAAACTTTACAACCGCAAACCATGGAAACGTCACTTGATCGCATACATATTATTGCTGACCCAACCAGATTGGATGATATGATGCGGAGATTTAATCAGGACATTGAAGTGTCTACCGATGTGGTATACTATAACTATAAGGGTGAATTACTATTTGAAAAGACAGGAAATATTGAGATTAAAGGAGCGGGTTCAGCTGCTGCGGATATGAAACCTTTGGGAATCACATTTGACACCCCATTTAATAATGGTTCTTTAAAAGTGATTACTCCGCAGGCTGTTGCCCCTTCTGATCATTTAGAGTTGATCCAAAATGTTCGGTTAAGAAATTCCGGGCAAGATTTTGGTATTACAATGTTGAAGGATCTGGCTTATTCTGAATTTGCACTTCGCGCAGGAATGGATTTAGAGCTAAAATACGGCAAACCACTACATGTTTTTATCAATGGTAAATACTACGGTTTGCACAATATCAGAACCGAAAACGACAGAGTGGCCATATCTCATCTACTCCAAACAGATACCAGTTCGATCACTAGGATTAAGATGGATGACTCCAATAAAAACCTGGAGTACCGTGAAGGAGATCTGGCTTTGGCGGAATCTCTGATCCGTGCGATCAAAAACGAAGATGCTTATGCTTTAGAGCAACTCCTGGATATTGATAACTTTTTAGATTACATCATATTTGAAGACTATGTGGGTAATATTGACTGGCCGCATAATAATGCACGTGCATATAGCGTAAACGGAAGTAAATTTAGGTTCTTATTATACGATTTGGACTTAGCCGCTTTTAGAACGAAAAATCCGATTTTACCAGAAATGGAATACAAAGAGGATCATATATCGGAAATTCTTCAAATCCTTTTGGAAGATAATCCTGAATTTGAAGCCAGATTGCATGAACGTCAGGAAATGTGGTATCAGGCTTTTTCTCCTGAACTATTTAACTCAGTAGTAGATGAACTCGCAGATAAAATTGATACAGATATAGAATATTTAATAGCAAGAAGAGGATTTCCTCAAAGTACATTACAGTGGAGATTAAATCTCGAACAGTTGAAACGAGATTTTGAACGTACCGACCACTTTAATCGCAAGAAGTACAAATTGAATTAAGAACTTAGACATGGAAAATCATAAACCAAAAAAAATAAAACTACATGTAATTGATCAATACATGGAAAACTCAGATTTGATCTTGTATCATAATCTGAATTTTGTAGATCGTGTAACAGAGAATCTTGAAAAGATTTGTAAACATGAAAGTTTCACCGAACATGACTGTATGATTTTGGAGACCTCTCTCCTATTATACACTTATACGTTTAACGAACTCAAGTTGACAAAAGCATCTAAGAATGCATTGCAAATTGAATTTAGAGACGTTTTAAAACAAGTAGGCCCATCTTTACTGGAAAAAGCCGGATATACAGATGCGGAATCTAAGTCAGTTTTGCATATTCTATCAAAGGTTTTTGACCGGGATTTTGAAGACGATGATCGATTGAGCATTACGTTAAAGGATGCGCTGATCATGGACTTTATTGGAAAACATGGTAAGGAACGATTAGAACTACACTATAAAGAATCTCTCCTTAAGGATGTGCCGATTAGTATTAAAAAGTACTATGACTATGTTATTGAATATTTATCCCAGTACAAGCCGCATAGTGAGTTTGCACAATTAAATATTCAACCGAAGATTGCTACTTTGATCTTAAGTTTAGAAAAAGCGCAAAATAAGATTTATCGTAAAAAGGAAATTGTTCTTAAAAAAGAGCTTGGAATCAATGATAACGAGCTAAAAGAGCTCCGTAAGAACTTGAAATCTATTAAAGGACGTGATTCGCGTGGAATCCAAACTCTTTTCAGAACAACCTCTAAAAACCACTATACGTTGAATGAAATGGTGGATCGTAAGGCCAATATTATGATTACTGTAAACTCTATTATTTTAACAGTGATTATTGGTGGTGTGATTCAACTTCCTGGAACTGATGCGGCCAACTTTAATATGTCCGTAGCTCTATTGTCTTTGGCCAGTTTTCTTTCAGTGGTTTTTGCAGTAATCGCAATTGCACCGAATAAAACGCAAGGACGTTTTACTATGGAAGAGATCAAAAACAAACAAGGAAACCTGCTCTACTTTGGAAATTTCCATGATATGACGTTTAAAGATTATGAGTGGGGAATGCTTCAAAAATTGAATGACAGCGATTACCTGTATAGTTCAATGATCAAGGATATTTACTTTCTGGGACAAACTTTGGATCGCAAGTATAAATTGATTCGTATTTCTCTGGTAACGTTTATTGTAGGATTAACGCTTTCGTTCTTATTCTTTTTCGTTAACAGTTGTATGGCTTAATTATGAAAAAGTTACTCCTCATATCAATGGCATGGATGCTTTTTCTTTCCGGTTATGGTCAGGAAAGAAGAACCAGATCAGCCGATAATGAAGTTTGGGTGGGGTTTACCCTTAAAAAGCAAGTTTCAGATCGCGTGACTTTAAGTTTAGATCAGCAAACGCGCACCATGGATAATCTGGAAGGGATTCGTGCAAACTTTTTGGAGCTAGGTATGAAATACGAATTGTCCAAACACTTTGCAGTTAAGGGACAATATCGGTATACCATCCGAAATAACTCAAAAAATACGGAGAGATTATCCTTAGATTTATCGACAAAATGGAAGTACAAACCGGCAAAGCTGACATTTAAGTATCGTTTGCGATTTCAAAATTCTGTGGTAGAATATACGGGACAAAACATTACCTATTTGAGAAATCGTTTTACAATGCAATATAAAATCTCTAAAAAATGGCAGACTTATGTGGAATATGAGAGCTTTTTTAAATTCAACCAAAAAAATGAATTCCGTGGAAATCGTTATACACTAGGCGCGAAGTATCGTATTTCTAAACAAATGAACATTAATGCTTTCTATCAAATTGATCAGGAAATCAATGTAAAACACGCTTTCAGAGAAAACATATTTGGCGTGATTCTACAATGGGAAATCTAAGATGGAAACGCATTTAGATATTGCCATTTCCATATCTCTATCTTTTATGAGTTTGATACTTTTGCAACGGATTATTTAACTGGTATGCAGAAAAAAATTAAACTTATTTGGGATTTTCGAGGTGCGGAATCGTTTCCTATTGCAGAACATCATAGAATTCATTTAGATGAATTCATTCAAAAAGAAAAACTTGACCTTCAGGAGACCGGAATTCATAAAATCTCAGATATGTATTCCATTGCATATATGATGGTTTCAGAAGCCCAAATGTTGTTAGTGAGAGATGCTTTGAAACCCCATAGAGGTGAATTGATTACATTGGAAGAATAATATGTTGGACGAACCGCTACATTTGGTTAAAGACTTTTCGCAATGGTTGATTGATGAAGGTATTCATCCGGATATTGTAGAATATATCCGTTTGTTGACCTTACTGGTTATTTTGAGCATTGTTATTGCCCTGGTTGATTTTATTGCAAAACGATTTATTCTACGTGCAGCCAATCGTGCTTTTACTTTAAGTAAAAACAAATGGGACGATATCTTAGTCAATGAGCGTGTTTTTGATAAACTGTCACAGGTCTTCCCTGCCCTGATTATCAACTGGACACTGGATTTTGTATTTGTAGATTTCCCTAAGATCATTCCGGTTTTATACGATGCGCTCGAGATTTACGTGATTTGGATTATCACCAAAGTACTACTGGCATTTTTTACCGCTGTGGAACACTATATGGTGACATTATCTACTTATAAGGATAAACCTATTGAATCGTACATTCAGTTGGCTAAATTGATCACTTATTTCATTTCCGGAATCTTTGTAATCTCGGTGATCATTGGCAAATCTCCACTCTATTTGTTAAGTGCTTTTGGAGCAATGACAGCTGTGGCTTTATTGGTATTTAAAGATACCATTTTAGGTTTAGTAGCGAGTATCCAGATTTCAGCGAATGATATGCTGCGTGTAAATGATTGGCTGGAAATGAAAAAGTATGGCGCGGATGGCAATGTTATATCCATCACTCTAGCCACTGTTAAAGTTCAAAACTGGGATCATACCATAACAACTATTCCAACTTATGCGCTGGTTTCAGATTCTTTTAAGAACTGGCGAAATATGCAAGATACTGGGGCGAGACGGATCAAGCGTTTTGTATATATCCGACCAAAATCAGTTCGGTTTGTAGATGATACATTGTTAAACGAATACAAGCAATTTCAATTATTAGCACCCTATATTGAAAGTCGTCAAAAAGAAATTGAATTACATAATGCGCACATTCAGGCGGATAAATCTAAATCCGTAAATGGACGTAACCTGACGAATATTGGAGTTTTTAGGAAATATATTGAGCTATACCTAAGAAATCATAAGGAAGTCAAACAAGATCTAACTTTAATGATTCGTCAATTACAACCGGATCAATATGGAATTCCATTAGAAATTTATTGCTTTGCGAATACTACCGAATGGGTTGCCTATGAAGGAATTCAATCTGATATCATGGATCATATTCTGGCCAGTGCTTCTTCTTTTGGGCTGGAGATTTATGAATTAAATGGCGTTAATGCTTGATTTCGATATTGATTTGGTGTTTGTCCTTCCCAACGTTTAAATGAACGGATAAAAGCACTGGCGTCTGCATAACCCAATAAATCTGCAACTTCGTTAATATGGAGTTCCGGTTTGTGCAGATAATCCATGGCGAATTCGCGTCTTAATTGATCCATTAATTCTGAATATGTAACGCCTTCTCTGCTTAGTTTACGCTGTAAAGTACGACTACTCATATTTAGATGTCCTGAAACTTCTGTAATTCCAGGAAACTGGGGTTGCATCAATTGAATCACGGCTCTTTTCACAATAGCAGAATATTGTGCTTCATGCGCCATTTGTTGAGATTTTTGTTGGGCATGTGCGACCAGAATTCGCAACAAATTATAATCTGAAGTAATGATCTTCTCATCTACATGTCTGGCATCTAATAAAATAGCGATTTCCGATTGTTCAAATTTTACCGGGCATTGAAAAACTCTTTGGTATTCTGAGGTGTTGTCGGGCTTTTTCCAGGGTAATCTAATTTCTAAAGGGCTGTGTTTGTGATGTGTTAATGATTGAAATTCTTTAATGGTAAAAGCCAAAACTCCATCCGTTGTATGTTGAATTGCGATTGGTGATTTCCATTCGCGACTTGGGGTGTATGTAACTTTATAATTCGTTTTTCCTTGTTGTAATTGACTCGGTAAGGCACTACAACCTAAATTGGCGAATTCACAACAGTATTCCAAAGCTTGTTTTATCGTCTCACTGGTCTGGGTAATTTGCCCTATCAATCCCGCTGCAGATAAGTTTAAATGTTCACCCGCATGTAAACCAAAAAATGGATCTCTACTATGATTTACTATGTTTTCAATTACAGCATTATACGTGTCATTATCTAAAGTTGTGTTTTCATTGCATAATTCACTTTCTGAATACCCTGTAAGGTGAAGTATATTCTCTTTATTGACTCCGGATTCAGATGCGAATTGAATCAGATCTAAAACAAACCTACCTGTAAATGCCATGACTCAAAAATACATCAATTTACAAATGGCACGAAATGACAATCGGTTGACATGTATTGCTAACATATAAGCAGCTGAGTCCAGATAGGTTTGCATTATCAAAATTTATATCATGAAAACTATTGAAACGCAAATCACGATTCCCGCATCAATCGCTCAAGTTTGGTCGGTATTGATGGACCACACCAGTTATCAGAATTGGAATCCTTTTATTTCTAACATTTCGGGATTGGTTCATCCAGGGAGCACGCTCGAAGTCACGATTCATCCTGAAGAGGATAAATCCATGAACTTCTCTCCTATTGTGCTGAAAAACAACGCGTATCAAGAATTCAGATGGAAAGGTAAATTGTGGATGCAGGGCATTTTTGATGGGGAACATTACTTCATTCTTAAGCCTAATGGAAATCAAACGCAATTTATTCACGGAGAACACTTTACCGGAATACTGTCAGGTCTTTTGTTTAAATTGATTGGTAAGAATACACAAAATGGATTTAGAGCCATGAACCAGGCTTTATATAAAGAGGTTTTAAAACGAATGTCATGAAAATCAACACGTCTCTTAAACACATTTTAATTGCCAATTCCATATTCACCGGAATGAGCAGTGCAACTTTTATTCTTTTTTCTGATGTACTGGCGCACCTCTATTTGGTAGACGCATTTATCATCAAAATCATAGGAATTGGCCTAATTATATTTCTAGTGCAATTGATCTGGTTACTCAAAAGTGAAAATAGTTGGATTCGGATTCAATGGATCATTTTCCAGTATTTTGCTTGTATTCTGGAATCCATTAAACGTTCCCATATTCGCAAATATTTTGATTCTGTTTGTAGCCATGATTGTCGCTGTATTTGCTTTTCTACAATGGCGTTATGGTAGGCTTTAAACAAGAACACTCCATGCCAGGCACAGAGTGTTCTCTTCTAGTAATGAAAACCACACACACATTACTATTCCTTTATATCCTGTTGGATATGTATACTTGTTTTCACAAATGATGTAGAACCTGTGTTTGCAGTTGCTTAATTATCTAATTAAGAGGGTTTCATATAAATGAATTATACACAAAACATTAGGTGATTTTACATTATTGGTGAGTTTGATTTTCGGTTTACTCGCACAAATTTGTGGAATATCGATCTACTCTGTTAGGGTAATTTTACACATATCATATAAATAGGTATAATTACCTATCTAGAATAAAACCAACGAGTTAATTCAAAATATAACGATCAGGAATACGAATAATATACCCATTAACAAATTGAAATGCGACTTCAATATCGTGATGTGAAAGTTTGATATGAAATTCTGATGAATATGCTTTGTCATTAGTCGGAAACCAATCTTTTACATTCTTATTGATGCAAATAAATAATCCATGTTCATCTCCCAGTGCACAGAAGCGTTCGAACCCACCGTCATAAATCTCTAACATCACATGTTCGGTGATTTGAGAATAGATATTTTGAATACGATCTGACGGAACTCCAATTTCAGAGATTTCCATTAAAGCAGATGCATCAAATGCTTTACCTGACCAATTATTTAGATTCTTTCGGGCAATAAACTCCACAATATTTTGATCTGCATCGTAGAAATAAATGGCTTTAGCATTCCAATTTTCAAAGTCTTGAATTTCAAATGACGCATCCTTGAGGATCTCTACTCTGGCTTTTAACCATTTTAATGCTAACTCTTCTTGATTTGAGGGGATATTAATAGCAAAATGATATGGCGTTGCATCTTCCCTATATTCAAAGGCTAATATGGATTTACCCACCTGAAACGAAACTGAGATTTCGGACTCCTGAATTAAATTAAACTCTAATGTATCTCGATAAAACAGCTTTTGTTTTTCGAGTTGTGATGTATATAGTGTAAGTTCTTGAATTCTCATTGAATTAAATTTTATTTTTCAAATTTAAATATCAATAAAAATTAATTATATATTAAGTCTACAATATTTCGTAATACATGTATTGAAAAATTTTAGCAGCTTCGGGCTTTTCCGAGGTAGGCTTCTCATAATCACGTGAAATTCCTTTGTTTTTATAGTATCTTCCAACCAATCGAATCTTATAATTATTGTCGTGGAATTTTGACGGCAACTGCTGATCACATGCAGATTCTATAAAAATGCAAGACGTATCCTGTATGATGTCAGAAGCTTGATTTTCTTTTGGAAGCCAATTGGCGCATGCGCAAGCCCAGGCTATATATTGAACTTCTATAGTATCTAATTTGTCTTCAGTAAAATAAGAATAATCCAAAAAAGTAATTGGACCTTCTGGTCTATTAGAGTTCGCATAAAACAGAGCTCCACAAACAATCAAAACAAATAAAATCAACAGCTTACGCATTCAAATTCCTATTTAACCTTGGTGAAAATAATTGGATCAATACTCGGCTCGATCAAGTTAGTTTTGAGTTGACTGATTGCTCCCTTTTCATTAAACTCAAATTCAAATTGATATCCCTCGCCATATTCTTTATAATAAGTAGTGAATTGCTTTTCATTTTTGGGATTTATTGGATGCTGCATGTCTCCAATTTTGAAGTATAAAGCTCCTTTTTGTAGAAAAATTTGAATGTCACCAAATCCCTCATGATGATATACTCCGGTATATGCTTTCTTGTTTTTTAATTCAAATTTGTTTTGGGCTAACATCATCGCGTCAGCGTCAATGGATGGCGTTACTTTTCTAAGCATATTCCAGTCATTTAGAGGCCTTTCTTTATGCATATCTATCAAATAGAACATCATGTTAAAACAAAAGCTATTGCTTGTCATTCCTTCATTGGCCACCATTACAAATGAAATATCATCATCTGGTAACAG
Source organism: bacterium SCSIO 12643 (assembly GCA_024398135.1). Taxonomy (NCBI): domain Bacteria; species bacterium SCSIO 12643. Next base: position 3,903,842 of record CP073750.1, on the reverse strand, counting down.
AACAATTAATGTTTGATGCCCAATATTATCTCCGTGATGTAATACGACTTTGGTTCCAAAATAATCATAGGTATACCATCCAAATCCATAGCTGATATTTGAAAACCCCGGATAAGGTTCTTCATACCCTACCAGAAAATGACCAGTTTGTGTGTATTCAATCCAATCTGAGCTTAAAATTTTATCATTTCCCTCTTGAAGAAAAGCGCACCACTTCTGTAGATCTCTGATACTGGAAAACATATTTCCCATTCCGGATACATAATACAAGGGTTGCGCCAAATCCATGGAAATTGGTTCTTTACGCTGATATCCCTGTGATCTATTGTTGGATTTCAGGTATTGTTCTAAATCACAATGCGTATCATCCATACCTAGCGGAGATAAGATGTGATTTTGGAGCTGAACCTCCCACTTCTCCTGATTAAGCTGTTCTAAAAGATATGCACCCAGGATATATTGATTATTTCCATACTGGAAAGTAGTTCTAAAACTGGTACTGGTATCTAAATATTTCAGTTTTTTAAACACAGTTTCATTGCTAAGAGGTGTTTTTTTCCTTAAGCCATAATATGTAAGATCATATCTTGGAATCCCCCATCTATGTGTCAATAAATCGGTTAATGTGAGTTCCTGAGTCATAAAGTCTGATTTCAACTCTAAACCCGGAAGGTATTGTTTGATCGGGATATCAAAATCAATGCGTTCTTGTTGCGCTTCATAAGCTAGTAACACAGCATTAAACGCTTTAGTATTAGAACTTATGGGAAATATCGTAGAATCATTAAAAACACTTTTGGTTTGAATATCATTTACCCCAAAAGCCGATTGATACCATACTGAATCAGACTTTAGGATAGAAACATATGCACCTAATGTATTGGTCTCATTCAAAGTTAATTTGCCCAGGCTATCGATTTTGATAGAATTAAATTGTGCCCAAACAATTTGGAAACAAAGACTTAGAATGAGAGCTAAGGATATTTTTTTAAACATATTCTAAAGTTTCAGAATGTCAGATGTCGGAACTACATTGATTTGTCCTTTGGTAGGAATCATATTTTTCCATACCCAATTATAATGTCGTATCACCTTTTCAGCGCTCATATGCGGACGTTCACCGGTAGTATGTCCATCCTCTATGATTGTTACATGATAATCTTTAGTCAGAGCAGATTGAACACTGGCTTCTACACAAAAATCAGTGGCACAACCGGTAATGAATAAGTGATCTATAGATTTTGATTGTAATACGTCATGAAGGTAAGACTCATAAAACACATCATTTGCATATTTATCAATTCTTAAATCATTTGGGGAAAAATCAATTTCATCTAATATTTCCCACTCTTTGGTTTTGGGGATAAAATCACCAAATTGAGTACCATCGTGTTGAATATGGATCACAGGAAATCGTTTTTCGCGAAATATAGTTGAAATCTGATTGATTCGCTCAACTACTCCAGCTGTATCGTATCGAGGTGTCTCAGGGATAAATGAACCCTCCTGCATATCAATGATCAATAATGCTTTTCTTGAGTTCTCCATCATTCTTTATTTAGCTACATACGCAACTGCAGAATGCGCAAATTTTAACCACTCATCTTTGTAATCGTATGGTACCTGTACCCATTCCTTCATAGGTCTGTTTTTCCCAGATGGATCAAATAACTCTGCCCCATCTAAACTCAAAGCCTCTGCATGCATTTGATCAGTGAGTTTAAAGACCATACAATCATTGAAAAAACAAACAAAGGCTTTCTTCCCAATTTTAAAGCAGGGCTTTCCAAACATTTGACTTTTAATGCTATCCTGGATCTGTGAACCAGTTGTATAAAATAACTCTTCCGCCTCAGTCATATATAAAGATTATAGACCAATTCCCTGGTCAATGTATAGTAAGTTGCTATCAAAAATAACTTTTGATCAGATATTTTGGTTACTAAGTATTGATAATTCTGTGTTTAATTTTCAACACATTTTGTTTTATACCCTGCACTATGCTAATTGCGGCATAGCCCAGAATCATTAGCATTCCAATGTCATAGGATATATCTGCCACATTAAATATTCCGATACGTAATAATTCATAACTACCTTTTACATAAATAAAATCGACCACTTTATATGGTGCGTAGAAATAACTTAATCCATTTCCAATCCCAGTTGCAATGATGAAAGCCAATGCCCATTTTAATATTGGTATTTGAACTTTAAAGAAGACGATGATCATCAATGCCGATACACTGATTTTTGTTAGTAAAGTCGCCATTCTAATGTCTACTTCACTTTGACTAAATGCATTAATCGTATCTAGAAACATTGCACCACCTAAAAAGATGGCTATACCACCGAGCCATTTAAAACTTGATTTTATTTGGAATTTATCTATCCCAATGATATAGAGTGCTAATAACGAAACAACTACAGAAATCTGGAGTGTTGCCTGAATGGGATCAGCATCTTGCAAAACTGCCAAAGTTTGACCACTTAAATATTCTTCGTTATAAGTGAGATAAAACATCAGCTTTTGCCCAATAATACTGACATCTTCTTGATAAGGTAATACATTTAATGCCCATAATTTAGATATCAAATCAAGTGATACCACGGCTAGTATGAGTAAGAAATAGGGAGTGTGTTTTTTTATCATTTTATCGGTTCGAGTTCCCCGAAAATATGCATCCGAAATGCAGTTACAAAGTCAATTGAATTTATTGTGATTTATTTAAGAATTGAATTTTATTTAATCCAGTTTTGTGATACTGCATACTTGGATAGCCAAATGGCAAATGCTCCTGTACCAATCAATAAAACGGTCATAATATAAACCCATTCTCCTCCACTATCCATTTGAGCTGCGATGCTAATGCTATGCCCCATTTGCACAACAATACCGATCAATGACAAGATAAATGCCTGAACTGCCAGTTTTCTTTTAATCAATAATGCAATACTTCCGATTGCGCCTCCAAAAACAGCCACTGCAAATGCGATTTGAACCCATTCTGGAAAGTCAGCATAAAGAATGCGCTGATTTTCCGGCATTTGTTGTAACATTTCTTCGGTTACCGTCATATGTTGAACATAATTGAGAATACCCATTAAATTCCAGATCAATAAAATTGATGCGACTATCCAATACCAAATTGGTGTTTTTACCTTTTCTGCCCCCATTTTACTCGAATTTAGATTGATTGTTATTCAAATCTACAATTCTATTGGAAAACGGAGAGTTATTCCCTGCTTTTTAAAAGTTGATTGATCTTAATGAGATCAGTGATATGTGTGTAGATCACCAAAGGCACTACGATAGCAGGTAGCAAGACAAACGGGAAATACGCCAGGCCTTTATTGGGCTGATCAAAAGCAAACATTTGAATCGGTAATTCTGCAGATAGAATTCCATTCACCTTAATAAAAAGAATGAGTATTAAACCTATGATATTCCAAATCCGTAGAGCTTTAAGTGAAATTCTATTCTTGATAAATAACCATCCGGTGATTGGGGCTGTAATTCCCATAATGATATCGAAATTACGACCTTCAAAAGTCATTAATTCAGGAATTGTACTGTGTAAGAATAATTGCCATAAAACGATTTCTACAGGAAATCTTAAAGTATGGATCAATGTACTTTTTGTTAAATCCCGATATCGAATAACCTCCCTTCGTTTAAGCGTAAGTAATTCCCATATGATCCAAATTGCTGGTGGAAATAGTACCAAAGCAAACCTTGGTGGCATGGTGTCAGTGACTTGATAAAAGTTTTTATATGACAAGATGCATTGAATTAAAGACCAGATTATTAATCCGATTAGTGTGTGAGTGGATTTTGGGTT